>JAFLRQ010000074.1 GCA_022511395.1 Agathobacter sp.
CGCTGCAGCATACTGCTGACCTCATTTAAGGCCCCATCCGCAATCTGCAGTACGGACTTGCCGTCCACTGCATTGGACTGAGCCTGATCAAGCGCATCAATCTGCGCTTTCATTTTATTTGAAATTGCTAAACCTGCTGGATTATCTCCCGGACGGTTGATTTTAAAGCCGCTGGAAAGCCTCTCCATAGACGCGGTCAGACGGTTTTCCGTGCGCAGCAACTGAAAATTAGTGGTTACAGCAGACATGTTTCGATTGATTTTCATACTAGAGTCCTCTCCCAAGTAACTGGTATTCTAGCATCCATGCCTACCAATTTGACAATCCCTGTCAACTCATCTGCCTTATATATCGTCCTTTCTAAAATATTTTTAACCATCAGACAAGAATAATTTGCAAATAAGCGGAAAAGGTATTATAATGACACAGGATCAGATTTTTGGAAGGGAGGATCTACACATGGCAAAAGTTACAGGAGATACCATGATCGGCGAACTGCTCCAGATCGACGAGAACATTGCCCCGCTGCTTTTAAACATCGGCATGCACTGCTTGGGCTGCCCGTCGTCCCAGATGGAGACGATCGCGGAAGCCGCCATGGTGCACGGCATTGAGCCGGATGATTTGGTGAACGACATCAACGATTTCTTGGAGAACAGTCACTCGTAACACAGAAGCTGCACACCCCGGTCGGATGTGCAGCTTTTTATTTCTGCTTGATTTTACAGCTTTGCAAGCGTCTGCAGCGCGTTGCCGCCGATAATTTTTGTCCCATGCTCCAGATAGTATGCGCGCAGTGCCGGAGTGTAATTGCGCTGCTTGCCATACTCACAGATGATGTTGCAGACCTTGTTAAACTCCTCCGGCGTGTGGCCGCTCTTGTGAACCATCAGCAAAAATTTATTTTTTTTGTCGTCCTTAAAAAGATCGTTCTCTCCGTCATAATAGCCCGTCAGCACACGGCTCAGCCGCTCCGCCGTCTGCATTCCGGTAAACTCAAACATCTTTGTGATGTCCGTGATTACCTCAACAGCCTGCGCAGGCTTCACATCCGCCACGCCCTCCGTCTTCTCGGGCTCTGTCTCCTTCCGGCGCTCCTGCTCCTTGCGGATCTTGTTGAACAGCCCGATAATGTCGTCTGCCCCCTTCAGCTCCACGTTCACATTGCCCGCCGCCACATCGGGCATCATATCCTCATCCGGCTCGGAAAAACGGGAAAAGCGGATATCCAGCTCCTCCGGATACTCCACCTTGGTGATCACAAGAATCAGCGACTCCGAGGAAAGAGGGATCGCCTCCACCATCAGGGGAAGGTCATCCGCCTCAAAGCCAAGCTCATAGTTGGCCTGCTGTATCATATCCTGAAACAGTACCTTGGCCTTCTCGGAGCCGTAGACAAACTCCCTGATATTTATCTGTCGATCTGCCAGATCCTGCTTTGTCAGAGTACAGCGGATCTGATTCTCATTTATCTTCTCAAGCTTCATTTGCTCACATCCTCACCTTGCCAATCAACTGTTGATTACAGTTATTATAATAAAATACTTGCGGCTTGTAAAGTTCGCACTCATAAAAAAAATATTAAAAAAAGCTTGCAAAATAAAAACCGGTGTGTTATAAGTGTATGCATGAGATGCATCCTTTGCCCCAGAGGAGCATATGACAATTAAAAACAAGACCATTTTGTCTGGCCGCTATGAGCTGATACGCACGCTCGGCGAAGGTTCCGACGGAACCGTCTATCTTGCCAGGCATCAATCTTTAGAGTTGGAACGCGCGATTAAGGTCTTTCCCAAGAGGTCCGGAGCGCCTTCACTCTTCGCAATTTCGGAAGCAAATGTCCTAAAGACCATTCGGCATCCGGGTATCCCCACAATATATGATTTTGAAGAGGATTCATCCTGCTACTACCTGGTGGAAGAGTATATCCGCGGCGAGTCTTTATCTCATTTTCTGCTTCATCAGCAGTCGATTTCCCGAAACCTGTTTTTTCAGTTTTGTGAACAGCTATGCGAGATTTTTGCATATCTGCATACCCTGTCTCCCAGTCCGATCCTCTATCAGGATCTGAAGCCGGAGCACATCATGGTGTGCGGATTGCAGCTGAAGCTCATTGATTTCAGCGTTTCATCCTTTCTCGCAGACTCCGGGGACGACTTCCGGCATTTTGGGAATGCTGCGTTCAGCGCACCGGAGCTTGCCGCCAATTGTCCGGCAACTCCGGCCAGCGATATCTACAGCATCGGGCGTATTATGAAATTCATGTCCGGCTACGTGGACACCGCACTTTCCCAGAATATCCTGACTATTATCCAAAAAGCAACCAATGCAGACCCGGCTCATCGATATGAAACGGTGGATGAACTGATGTCTGCTATTCGACAGGCGAATGATAATAACGGCAGGATGCATCTCAGGCAGACCATCGCAGTTCTCGGAGATTTTCCGGGCTGCGGAGCCACACACATTGCAATCGCCCTCACCTCCCAGCTTGGCGCGCTGGGGCACAGGACTGTGTACTACGAGGAAAATTGCTCGGACAGCCTGCGCAAAGCAGTTCCCCATATGCGCGGAGCCTACGAGGAAGAGGGCTGCTACATTTACAGATGTTTCAGGGGCTACCCCCGGTACGGGGAGGGCATCGACGTGAGGCGCCGGACTGCGGACATCGCAGTCATGGACTACGGCTGCGACATTCCGGACACCCTGGCGGCGGCAGATCGGATTCTGCTTGTCTGCGGGGGAGGACTGTGGCACCGGGGCGCTCTCACGCTGCCCGACCTTGCGCCGGAGCAGCTCGGCAAACGCCTGCGGATCGTGGCCAATCTGTGTGACCGGACATCTGCCGTCTACTATGCCAGACAGCACAACGCTCCGGTATATCTGTATCCGTTTGATCCCGACCCGTTCGGGCCCGGTGCGGATAAACGGCGTTTTGCGGAATGGCTGTCTTACCGGAAAGGAGGCAGGGGACCATTTTTACACATGCGAAACCTTGCATCCCGGCTCCTGGAACGATAGGGGTGTGCGGGACAGGCGCGGGCGTCGGCACGACGCATCTGTGCATTGCGATTGCAAACTATCTGTGCAGCAAGTTTTATTCGAAAACCGCCTATCTGGAGATGAACACAAGCCATGAGATCCGAACCCTGGCGGGCAGATCGGACACCGGCGCATGCTTTCATCACCAGCGGGTAATCTATTATCCGGATATGACAGTGTCCTATGCACAGGAAATTCTGGATCGCCGCTGCAGATATTACGTGCTGGACTTCGGCTGTCCCAATCCCCACACATTTCCGTTGTTCCTCGAGTGTGACCACATGCTGGTCGTGGGCTCTGCAAGTCCCTGGAAAACGGCGCAGTATCAAAAATTTATGGAACAGGCCAGGAGACACCGGTTCAGAGAGGAGGATTGTTTATACATGGGCAACTTTACAGGATCAAAAAAAGATCTCCACCTGCTGTCCCGCGCTCTTGGGATACGCATGATCCCCATACCCTACTTTCCAAATCCGTTTCGAGTAACTTCCTCATACTTTGGTTTTTTTGATGAGATTTTAACAGGAAAAAATTAATTTATCACGAAAGGAAGATCACAACGAAAGACATGTATCTACAGCTGCTTATTGAGTATAAGCCACAGGATTACGGCGCTTTTTGCGTGTCCTGCCCTCCCCAGCAGGAGAACAGCGCACGCGGCGCAAAAAAGGGAGGTGGCACCGAGAAGAGATAACACACGTTTTTATTTGTCACTGATGTATTCTCAATTGAAGGAGCCTTGATGCAGTTTCTCCTTTAATTGGAGAATAACCAAAACAACAGAATCTGTATGAATTATGTATAGATCCGATGAAAAAAAGAAATGGGGCCGGGGCTGCCGTTGGCAGCCCCGCATATTTTATTTCAACAAACATTTCTTTCAGAAAAAAACTCCTGTCACTGGACATTGCCCAAATCTGCGCTATAATATAAGGAAGTGTTGAAAAATGGGAGGTAGTGTATTTTGAGACTATTTGTGAGAGATAAAGGGTTTTATAAGAATACGGCAGCCATCGCCATCCCGATTGCGCTGCAGTCCATGATCACCATCGGCGTCAACCTCATGGACAATATCATGGTGGGAACGCTCGCCGAAACCACAATATCCGCGGTGGCGCAGGCCAACCAGTTTGTCACGCTCTACCATATCTGCTGCATGGGCATCGGCATGGGCGCAAGCGTGCTGGTCGCCCGTTTCTGGGGCATGAAGGATATCCCGTCCCTAAAGACCATCGTCACCATCATGCTTCGCTTCTGCGCGGGACTTGGCCTTCTCTTTACACTGGCCACAGCCTTTATCCCGGATCAGATTATGAGGCTATACATTGATGACGCGGACGTCATCGCTCAGGGAGTTCTGTACTTCCGCTACATGATCCCCTGTTACCTGCTGCTGGGGCTCTCCCTGACCTGCACAATCACCCTGCGCAGCGTGGGACAGGTCCGGCTGCCGCTGATCACCTCCATCGGCGCCTTCTTCCTCAACGTCGGCGGCAACTACATATTTATCTTTGGAAAATTCGGCGCTCCGAGAATGGGGATCGAGGGTGCCGCATTGGGCACGCTGATCGCAAGAATCTTTGAATTTTCTGTGATCTGTGGATATTTCCTCTTTTTTGACAAGCGGATCGGCTACCGCTTCCGTGATCTGTTTATGAAGTGCCGCTCCCTTTTAAGAGATTATGTCTCCGTCAGTCTTCCGGTCTTTGTCTCTGACACGCTGCTGGCCCTCGGCAATTCCGCCATCGCCATCGTCATGGGACAGATCGGCAAGAGCTTTGTGTCCGCAAACTCCATCACCGTAGTGACCCAGCAGCTCAGCACGGTCCTGATTCAGGGAATCTGTCAGGCGGGCAGCATCGTCACCGGACACACGCTGGGCGAGGGCAAGAAAGAAAAAGCCCAGGAGCAGGCGTGGACCTTTCTCATGCTGGGCGTAATCATCGGAGCCATCGGCGGTTTTATCATCCTCGCCATCAGCGGCCCCGTCATCAATTTCTACAATATTACCGAGGAAACCCGCGCCATCGCCTTCCAGCTCATGGCTGCTATCGCACTGATCATCATGTTTCAGTCCATGAACAGCATCATGACCAAGGGCGTGCTGCGCGGAGGCGGCGACACCAAGTTCCTGATGGTTGCGGATATCCTGTTCCTGTGGATCGTGTCGATCCCGCTGGGCGCTCTGGCCGGACTCGTCTGGCACATGAGCGCGTTCTGGATCTATGTGTTCCTGAAGCTCGACCAGGTCATCAAGGCCGTCTGGTGCGTCTTCCGGCTAAAGAGCGGCAAGTGGATCAAGGTGATTCAATCGCGGGAGTCAGGGCCTCACGAGGCTGACGGGAGCTGACCCGCATCTGCTCACGGTGATGCTGCAGCGTATAGAGCTGATAGTATTTTCCGTGAGCTCCCAGAAGCTCCTGATGGCTGCCCTGCTCCACGATCCTTCCGTGGGACAAAACAATAATGTTGTCCGCGTGCTGGATGGTGGACAGCCGGTGCGCCACCACCAGCATTGTGCCGATATTTTTCATTTTCTCCATGGAGTCCTGAATCAAAAGCTCCGTCTCTGTGTCAATGTTTGCCGTCGCCTCATCCAGAATCATCACGGACGGACGGTGAATGATCGTCCGCGCAAAGGAAAGAAGCTGACGCTGCCCTGCGGAGAAATTGTTTCCCCGCTCTCTCACCACCTCGTCCAGCCCGTTATCCAGCCGGTCAATAAAATGGTCGGCATTTACATAGCGGCAGGCCTCCATGATCTTCTCATCCGCAATGCCCTCCTCCCGCAGGATAATGTTGCTGCGGATCGTCCCCGAAAACAGGAATACATCCTGCAGCATCTGTCCGAAATGCCTGCGCAGGGACGAGATTTTAATCTTGCGGATGTCAATGCCGTCAATCCGTATCTCTCCCTTCTGAAACTCGTAATTCCGACAGATCAGCGACAGGATGGTCGTCTTTCCGGAGCCCGTTGATCCCACAAACGCTGCCGTCTCTTCCGGATTCACATGGAAGGACACTCCCTGCAGCACCCACTCGTTCGGCACATAGGCAAACCATACATCCCGAAACTCAATCTCTCCTTTTACCTCATCAAGCTCGATCGCATCCTCCGCATCCGTAAGCGACGGCTCGATATCCATCAAAGAAAATACCTTCTCCGCGGAGGCAAAGGCCGACTGCAGCCAGTTAAACTGCTCCGCCAGGCTCTGGATCGGATTGTAAAATTTTGAAATATACATATAAAAAGTGACGATTGTGCCGCCGGTCAGGGTCTGCCCCAGAAACGAGGTCTCGCGGATATATCCCCGCCCGCCCAGATAGAACAGGCACAGGACCGAGCTGATATAGAGCATATAGACCAAGGGCCGGAAAATTCCGAACACCAGAATCTCCTCCCGCTTCGCCTTCCCCAGCGCGTTGCTGCGGCGCATAAAGTCCTGCATCTTCGCATCCTCCCGGTTAAAGACCTGCGTGATCTTGATGCCGGAGAGATTTTCTGACAGGTAGGTATTGATATCCGTCGTGCGGTCCTTCACTTTGCGGTAAGCCCGTCTGGAGAACTTCCGAAAGATCACCGTGAACAGCACGATAAACGGCACAAAACAGAGCACCATCAAGGTCAGCTCATAGTTCAGGCAAATCATCGCCGTCAGGATTCCCACGATGATAAAACAGTTTTTCACCAGATTCACCAGCAGGTTCGTAAACATCATAGAAATGGCGTTGGTGTCGTTGGTCACGCGGGTCACCAGCTTCCCCACCGGGATCTCGTGAAGCTGGCCGTGTGCCAGCGACTCCACATGGGTGAAGAGATCCTCACGCAGGTTGGAGATAATGCGCTGTCCCGTTTTCTGCAGAATGATCGCCTGCAGATAGGAGCTCCCCATAGAAAAAAGCAGCAGCGCACCGTAGACTCCCACCGAGATGAACAGAGTTTTCAGCGGAAAATCCCCGACCACCAGCTCCTCAATATAACCGATAATCTGCGGGGAAATAATGTCGTAGGCAATGGAGAACAGAATCAAAAGCCCCACCAGAAGAAACTGTTTCCGATAAGGTCCGGCGTATGCCAGCAGGCGCTTTAAGATTTCCTTGTCCCCCATGTTGCGCTCAAAGCCCATGGTCTCCTTTTTATCCTTCACCGTTGCATAGGCAAAGATCAGAACAGCCGCGATCGTCCCGATCACAGCCCCCACCATCAAAAGCGGCAGATACTCACGCATGCGTCTCACCCCCTAAAACTTCTAACATATCACTCTCCCTTTGCCTCATCCTCCAGGCGCTGCAGATCCACCATGCTGCGGAATTCCTCGCAGGTCCGGTACAGCTCCTCGCAGGTGCCCACCGCGCGAACCTCGCCCTCATCCAGAAAGACAATCTTATCCATCTGTTCCACCGTGGAGATCCTGTGTGCAATCAGGATCGTCGTCCGGCCCGCCCTGCATTTTTTCAGATTATCCAGAATCACCTTCTCCGTCTTCGTATCGACAGCCGAAACCGAGTCGTCCAGAATCAATACCGCCGCATTTTTGAGCAGCGCCCGCGCAATCGAAATCCTCTGCTTTTGCCCGCCGGAAACTGTCACGCCCCGCTCGCCGAGCACGGTTTGATACTGGTCCTTAAAGCCGGCGATATTGTCATGCACATCCGCAAGCTGCGCCGCCAGCTCCACTTCCTCCTCCTGCGTCTCGTCCACGGCAAAAGCAATATTGTGGGAGATGGTGTCAGAGAACAAAAAATTATCCTGCGGCACGTAGGCGCAGCCGTCCCGCAGAGAGTGGATCGTCACAGTGTTGACGTCCATATCGTCCAGAAACAGCGTCCCGTCCGGCACATTGTAGGTGCGCAGAATCAGATCCACCAGCGTCGTCTTTCCGGAGCCGGTCTTTCCCACAATTCCCACGCTCTCCCCCGCTTCTATAAGAAAGGAAACATTTTTCAGCACATCGTAGTCTCCGTCCGGATAGCGGAAGGTCAGGTTTTTAAACTCAATTTTCCCCCGGATATTTTCGATCTCCCTCGCCTGTGGGCGGTCCGTCACCTGGATCGGCGCATCCAAAAGCTCCGTAATCCGGTTTAAGGATGCCTTTCCGCGGGAGGTCTTCTCGATCAGCATGGAGATCGCCATGATCGGCCAGACGATCGCGGTAAAATAGCCGATGTATTCCACGAGCTGCCCCGCGTCAAATCGCCCCTGATACACCAGATAGCCGCCGTAACCCAGAATCACACAGATGACCGACTCCACAAAAAGCGTCACCAGAATATTGAGGAGTGTGGAAATCCGGGTGTAAGCCACATTGACCTTTTCGTTCAGCTTGTTGAGCTGCCGAAACGCCATGAGCTCCTTCAGCTCCTTGACAAACGCCTTGACCACCGAGATTCCCGAAAAATTCTCCTGTGCAAAATCCGACAGATCGGAAAACGCCTGCTGGCGCTCCTCCCATTTTTTCATCATCGCCTTGCCCAGTATTGTGCCGATGGCCAGCAGTACCACCATCGGAATCATAGACAGACCTGTCAGCAGCGGATCCATCCTCCACATCTTTATAATTGCCATCACGCCCAGAAACAAAGCGTCGAAAAACATCAGCACCCCGTCACCGAAGCACTCCTGTATGGTGTCCAGATCGTTCGTGTAAAGGCTCATCAGATTGCCCACCTTGTTCACCTGATAATACTCCTGAGACAGGTTTTTGCTGTGGTCAAACATGCGGTTGCGCAGATCCGTCTCCACGCGGATCGCCGAGCTGAAAAAACAGATCCTCCACAAAAATCGGCCAACCACCAGTGCCACAATAATGACAATCATCGGCAGACAGATCTCGTCCAAAAGCACCTCCATATCAAAGGGCACAATCTGTCCGTTCACACCGTTGATGACCATGCGGTAGAGCTCCGGCACCAGAAGCTGAAAATAGTCCACCAGAACCAGCGCCGCAAGTCCCAAAAGCAGCACCGGTGCATATTTTATATAGTAACGATTCATGTACTTTCCAAATATCACAATTTCACCTCGCCAGCAATTGCCGCTGTCACAAGAAATCTGCCCTGTTAATCCTGAACAGTAACAAGGATACTCCTAAATACGCTTACATGCAAGTAAAAATTAAAATTCGTCTGTTCCCCTGAATAATCCGGCAAAGGAAAAAGTATCTTGCTATTTTCGGTACAAAAAATTAGAATATTAAAAAAGAGATGATCATTAGGAGGGCATCTGCTTTATGATACGACTTGCAAAAAGCACGGATTTGAAAACAGTTTTACAAATTACAAGATATACCATATCAAGCATATATCCAAAATACTATGCAAAAGGCGTGGTTGATTTTTTTATCCAACATCATAAACAGGACAATATTCTAAATGATATTGAAAATGCGCGTGTGTGGCTATTAGAAGCTGATGGTTCTTTTGCAGGAACGGTGACAATAAAAGAAAATGCCGTAAACCGTCTCTTTGTGCTGCCGGAATTTCAATCGCAGGGTTTTGGAAGTCAGCTCATGGACTTTGCTGAAAATAAAATTGCAGAGAATTATAGTCAGATACATATAGATTCCTCGTTGGCGGCAAAGGAAATGTACTTAAAGCGCGGATATAGGGAAAAGAGAACTTGTAAGATAGAGACAGAGACTGGCGACATTCTCGTGTATGATGAAATGGAAAAGCCTGTCTCCCGGCAACAGGGGAAAATAAACTATAATGGCCGACATTTTGTCCCAAAGAGCAATACCGAAAATGGAGAAGTCGATGAGAAAACGATATTCCACTATTTTCAAAAAGATGATATATTGTGGGCAGACTACAGCGGCGGTGATGTGGAAAAAGGATATATAATTGGCAAAGTAGCCCCAAATGGGGAACTAGATTTCCATTATCAGCACTTAAATAAAGATAATCAAATACGAATTGGAAAATGCCACAGTGTTCCATATATTATGGAAAACGGAAAGATTAATCTACAGGAAAAGTGGCAGTGGTTGAATGGAGACATGTCTTGTGGAGAGTCTGTGGTAGTAGAAAAGTGATTCAGGGAGAGGCCTCAATGATCAGGAAGAAAGCATTCAAAAGGGAAAAGGCTAAACTATAATGAAACAGGCACAGACTTTTACAGAAGGACAAATTTTTTCTCCATTGATACGTTTTGCTCTGCCCGTACTATTGGCATTGTTTTTGCAGACCATGTACGGTGCGGTTGACTTATTGGTTGTCGGCCAATTTGGCGGTGACATGGCCGATGTATATGTATCCGCCGTATCCACCGGCAGCCAGATCATGCATACTATTACGGTTGTCATTACAGGGCTTGCCATGGGATTGACCGTCTATGTAGGCATGAAGATCGGCGCAGGGCAGAAAGAAGAGGCAGGCAAAATCATTGGCAGCGGCATCGGGTTGTTTGGAGTGCTTGCAGTTGTACTTACTGCTGCAATGGTATTGACAGCGCCTTTACTGGCCAGAGTGATGCATGCCCCAAAAGAAGCCTTTGATGAGACCGTTACCTACATTGTCATCTGCTCTGCCGGAGCGGTATTTATCATTGCCTATAACTTGGTGGGCAGCATTTTTCGTGGGATCGGCGATTCCAAAATGCCGCTTGTGACAGTGGCTATCGCCTGTGTCTTGAATATTATCGGTGATTTGCTCTTTGTGGCTGTTTTTCGCATGGGTGCTGCAGGAGCGGCCATTGCCACAATATCTGCTCAGGCAGTGAGTGTAGCGCTTTCTCTTGTTATCATCCGAACGCGAGAACTGCCGTTTACCTTCTCTGTGAAAGATATCCGCCTGCGAGGCATCTTTATCAAGGAAATCTTAAAGCTTGGAATCCCTGTTGCCCTTCAGGATCTGCTGGTGAGTATTTCCTTCCTGGCAATTATTGCTATTGTAAACAGTCTGGGCCTGACAGAATCTGCAGGCGTAGGGGTTGCAGAGAAGATGTGCGGCTTCCTGATGCTGGTTCCCTCAGCCTATATGCAGTCCATGTCTGCTTTTGTGGCGCAGAACATTGGTGCAGGAAAACCGGAACGGGCGAGAAAAGCCCTGTGGTGCGGCATTGCATCCTCCTTGGCCGCAGGTGTCATAATGGGATATTTCACCTTTTTTCACGGCGATTTATTGGCAGGAATCT
>JAFLRQ010000075.1 GCA_022511395.1 Agathobacter sp.
ACCCGCGGTCTCGACCTTGGCAAGGTCGCGCGTTACCAACTACGCCACTATCGCATACACAGTTGTTACCCGTGTCTCTCAAACTCAATTGAAATGATATCAGAAGTATCCTGATCTGTCAACTAATTTCTTAAAGTCTTTATATTTTATTTATCGTTCATACAATTCTGAAAATTCAAATCCAATGGAATGATTTTCCATCTCTGTCATAAGATATAGGGAACAGTAACAGAAATGGAGGAAGAACATGAGCGCCAAAACAAAAATCATCGTCCTTCATATGAAACGAATCATATTTACCGCGGTCTGTATCGCGCTGATTTTAATCCTCGCAGTGCTGATTGCGGTCCTTATCAAGCCGAAGGACAAAATTTCGAATGAGACCGTCCCGACCATGTATGTGCCGGGCGTCTACACCTCTTCTGTCAAAATCAGCGACGCTGCATTGGATGTACAGGTGGTAGTGGACGAAAACAACATCAACTCCATTTCACTCGTCAATCTGGACGCGAGCATGGAAACGATGTATCCGCTTCTGCGGCCTGCGCTGAGCGATCTGGAATCACAGATTATCGCCGAGCAGTCCCTGAGCGGTCTCACTTATTCTCAAAACAACCAATACACTTCCATTGTACTGCTGAATGCAATCAAGGATGCATTAGAAAAGGCGGCGTCGGAATAATCCGGCACCGCCTGCCCTCGTCCTACTGAGCGTTCTCGGTTCCCTCCGCGTTTCCCGTCTCGGTGTCCGTCTCCGCAGACTCCTCCGAGTCCAGCCCGTCAATATAGTTCATCATCGCCGACAGATCCGCATAGATCGACTGCACAGGCTGCTTTGACAGATAGTAGGAGACTCCTGAATATCCCGCCCATCCGATGATCGCGAGCAGAATTGCCCACGCACAGACCTTGCCCGCTGCGCGCTGCAGCTTCTCCTTCCGCATGATTTGTTTGCGGTTCGCTTTGTCCTTCTTGTACTGTTCCACCTTTGCCTGACTCATGATATATCCTCACATTTCTCGTATGATTCAAAATTACTACTCTGCTATTCTACACACATTTCGGCAAAAAAGCAAGCCATCGCTTTATATTTTATCCAATTCCCAGCAAAAGACCCGCCAGTCGCACCAAAAAGGCCACAATCCAAGCGATCCCGCACTGAAGCGCCATCACAAGCACCGCCCATTTTCCCCCCAGCTCCCGTTTCACCGAGGCGATAGCCGCCACGCAGGGCGTGTAGAGGAGCGTAAACACCAGAAATACCGCCGCAGTGAAGGGCGTAAATAAATCCACCGCATCCAATACCGTCAGCGTACTCACCACGCTCTCCTTCGCCATAAAACCGGTGATCAGCGCAGTGGAAAGCCGCCAGTCCCCAAATCCCAGCGGTGAAAACAGCGGCGCGAGCAGTCCTCCGATTGCCGCAAGAATACTCTCACCGGAATCCGCCACAAGGTTCAGCCGCAGGTCAAAGCTCTGCAAAAACCAGATCACCATTGTGGCAAGAAAGATAATGGTAAACGCCTTGTGCAGAAAGTCCTTCGCCTTCTCCCAGATCAGATGCGCCACACTCGAAAGCCCCGGCACCCGGTAATTCGGCAGCTCCATGACGAAGGGCACAGGCACTCCGCGAAAAGCGGTGTTGTTCATGATGAGCGCCACAACAACCCCGACCACGATCCCGATAAAGTACATGAGCGTCATGACCAACGCGCTCCTTCCGGGGAAAAAGGTCGCCGCAAAAAAGCCGTAGATCGGCATTTTTGCAGAGCAGCTCATAAATGGCGTGAGCAGAATGGTCATCTTCCGGTCCCGCTCTGAGGGCAGAGTCCGGGTTGCCATGATCGCAGGCACCGAACACCCAAATCCCAACAGCATCGGCACAATACTCCTGCCGGAGAGGCCGATCTTGCGCAGCAGCTTATCCATGACAAAAGCCACGCGCGCAATGTAGCCGCTGTCCTCCAGAAGCGACAGGAAAAAAAACAGCGTCACAATCACCGGCAGAAAGCTCAGCACACTTCCCACACCCGCAAAAATACCGTCGATCACCAGCGAGTGGATCACAGGGTTCACATGCGCCGCGTCAAGCACACGGTCCATCCAGCCCGTGAATGCGTCAATCCCCAGAGCCAGCCAGTCTGAGAGCCACGCTCCGATCAGACCGAAGGTCATGTAAAAAATCAAAATCATTATGATCGCAAACACCGGAAGAGCCGTGTATTTTCCCGTGAGAACCTTATCGATCCTGCGGCTCCTCAAATGCTCCCTGCTCTCCTGCGGGCGCACCACTGCCCCAGAGCACACCCGATTGATAAAAGTAAAGCGCATGAGTGCCAGCGCCGCCTGCCGATCCATGCCGCTCTCTGTCTCCATCTGGATGATGATGTGCTCAATCATCTCACACTCATTCTGATCCAGATGCAGGGCCTCCCATATCTGCTCATCCCCCTCCACCAGCTTGCTCGCCGCAAACCGGGTGGGTATCCTGTACTTGTGGGCGTGATCCTCGATCAGATGCATGATGGAATGAATGCAGCGGTGCATTGCGCCTCCGTCTGGTCCGTCCTCATCACAAAAATCCATGCGACCCGGACGCTCGCGGTAGCGCGCCACATGGACGGCATGGTTCACCAGCTCCTCGATGCCCTCGTTCTTCGCCGCCGAGATCGGCACCACCGGGATTCCCAGAGTCTGTTCCAAGAGGTTTACATCAATCGTGCCGCCGTTCTGGCGCACCTCGTCCATCATGTTGAGGGCGAGAACCATCGGAATATCCAGCTCGATGAGCTGCAGCGTCAGGTAGAGGTTGCGTTCCACATTCGTGGCATCCACAATATTAATGATCCCGCGGGGTCTGTCGCGCAAAAGGAATTCCCGCGTCACGATCTCCTCGTTCGTATAAGGCGAAAGCGAATACACGCCCGGCAGATCCGTCACCAAAGTTCGATCCTGCTTGCGGATCGGCCCGTCCTTGCGATCCACCGTCACTCCCGGGAAATTGCCGACATGCTGATTTGCTCCGGTAAGCTGGTTGAACAGCGTGGTCTTGCCGCAGTTCTGATTTCCCGCCAGCCCGAAGGTCAGCAGATCATCCTTTGCGATGACCTCCCCGCGCTGTTTCACATGGTAGATGCCCATCTCTCCCAGCCCCGGGTGTGTCGAGCGGTGCTTCTGCTCCCGCTTGGCCCACTGGCCTTTTTTACTCCCGTCGGCCTCCTCCGCCTCCACGGCGGATGCCACATCGCGGATCTCAATCCGCCCGGCCTCCTCCAGCCGCAGGGTCAATTCATACCCCCACACCCGATACTCCACCGGATCGCCCATGGGCGCCGCCTTTACATATGTAATTCCGGTTCCCGGAATCAGTCCCATATCGAGGAAATGCTGCCGGAGAACTCCCTCGCCTCCGACCCCTGCAATCACTGCCTTCTGTCCGTCCCTCAGCTCTGCAAGATTCATGTCACATCCCCCTTGAGATATCCAGACACTTCATCATCGCCTCAATCACACTGCTCCGCATTCCCTTCTCTTCCAGAACGCGCACCGCCTGAATCGTCGTGCCCGCCGGGGAACAGACCATGTCTTTGAGCACTCCCGGATGCAGGCCGGTATCCAACACCATCTTTGCGCTGCCCAAAACCGCGTTCGCCGCAAACTTGTAGGCCTGCGCCCTCGGCATGCCCCCCGCCACCGCGGCATCCGCCATCGCCTCAATAAACAGAAACACATAGGCGGGCGAGCTTCCGCTCACTGCCGTCACCACATCCATCAGATGCTCCGGGACAACCTCCGTCTCCGAAAAGCCGCTCAATAGCTCCCGCACAACCGCCAGCTCCTCACTGCTCACCGCAGCATCCGCACAAATACCGGTCATCCCTGCCTTCACCAGCGCGGGGGTGTTTGGCATCATCCGGATCAGTTTCAGTTTTCGCCCAAACTGCTCCTCAAGCCACGCAAGCGTCTTTCCCGGAGCAATGGACACCACCATCGCCAGCTCCCCGACATCTCCCCGGATCTCTGCAATCACATCTGCGTAAAACTGCGGTTTCACCGCAAGAAAAAGAATCTCCGCAAACCCGGCAACCTCCCGGTTGTCCAGTGTGGTTTTCACTCCGTACTTCCTGTTTTTTTCCTCCAGCACAGAGGCTGTGCGACAGGAAATCATCATCTCCGACGGCGCGCATTTTCCTGAATCGATCATGCCTTGTATCATGGCTGTCCCCATATTGCCGCAGCCAATAAAACCGATCTTCATAAAGACGTCGCCTCCCTACTCTCTCTTTGCCATCACACTCTTATACGCAGGGCGGATGATCTTATTCATGCCGACAAACTCCTCCAGCCGATGAGCGCTCCACCCTGCGATTCTCGCCACCGCAAAGAGCGGAGTGTACAGCTCCATCGGAATTCCGAGCATCTCATACACAAATCCGCTGTAAAAATCCACATTCGGAGAAACTCCTTTAAAGATATGGCGTTTCTCGGCGATCAGCTCCGGCGCAAGCTCCTCAATCAGATTGTAGAGCCTCATTTCCTTCTCGCGTCCCTTTGCCTCCGCCAGTTCGTCCACATAATGCTTAAAGATGCGCTCTCTCGGATCAGACAGCGAGTACACCGCATGTCCCATCCCATAGATCAGGCCCTTGCGGTCAAAGACTTCCCCGTCCAGCATCCGCGCCAGATACGCCCGCACCTCGTCGCGATCCTGCCAATCCCGCACATTGTGCCGGATATCCTGCATCATCTCCATCACCTTGAGATTTGCGCCGCCGTGTTTTGGTCCCTTTAAGGAAGACATGGCCGCCGCGATGGCAGAGTATGTGTCCGTGCCCGCCGATGTCACGACGCGGGTAGTAAAAGTGCTGTTGTTGCCGCCGCCATGCTCCATGTGGAGTATGAGCGCCACGTCCAGAACCTTTGCCTCCAGATGTGTATACTTGTTGTCCGGCCGCAGCATGCGAAGAAAATTCTCCGCGGTTGACAGCTCCGGCTTCGGCCGGTGAATATACATGCTGGAATCATTCTCGTAATGGTTGTAGGCATGATAGCCGTACACCGCAAGCATGGGGAATTCCGCCACAAGCTGAATGCACTGCCGGATATTGTTCTCCAGAGTAGATTCGGCGGTCTTGGCATCGTATGCCGCCAGAGTCAGAATGCTTCTTGTCATAGAGTTCATGATGTCCTGAGACGGCGCTTTCATGATAACATCTCTGGTAAAGTTCGTGGGCAGCGTCCTCACATCGGCAAGAATTTTCATAAATTCCGCCAGCTCCTCCTCTGTCGGTTTCTCCCCAAACATTAAAAGGTAAGCCGTTCGCTCATAGCCGAATTCCCGATCTCCAAGCTCACTGATCAGGCTCTTGACATTGTAGCCCCGATACCACAGCTCCCCGTCGCAGGGCACCCTTTCGCCGTCTGCGCCCTGCCGGAAGGAAATGATCTCAGCAATGTTCGTGAGTCCGGTGAGCACACCCTTTCCGTTCACATCCCGCAGTCCACGGTTCACACCGTACTCTTCAAAAAGCCTGTCCGGAATCGAATCGTTGGCAATGCACATCTGCGTCTTCTCATTTGCATACTTAATCAAGTGTTCTTTCTTAGTCATCGTTCACGCTCCTTTCACTGGCATCATTTGATAAAAAAAGGGAGACATCAGAAAGCCCGATGTCTCCCTTCCACTTATACATTATACCTCATCGCGCCCTTCGGCGCAAGCTCTTACAGACGGAAATCAAACTGCTGCCCCACCTGCAGCTCCTGATCTGTGAACACATTGTCGCTCATCGACGAAAAATAGCTGTTATTCAGACGCCGGATCAGTTCCTCCACGGAAGAGGCGCTGATCGTCTCAAGATCCTCCCCGTTTGTCTTCCCAGGCTTCTTTGCCTCTTTCGCTTCCTCCGCCTTGGCAGCCTTTTCTTCCGCCTTCTTGTCCTCAGCCTTCTTCTCGATACGCTCTCTCTGCTGGGCGAGTGACTTGTCGATCACAGCGAAATAGGACGCATTTCCATGATCATCCACCTTGATGCCAAAGGTCTTCACATTCTGCATGGTTCCGGATGCAAGCTGCTCCTGCATCGACTGCAGCTGAGCGTTTGCATTGCCGATAATGCCCTCATATTTTTTCCGGTAATTCTCATCCTCTGCCATCTTCTCGATCTTGTCCGCGTCGATCAACACGAGTGTCCGGCCGGTCTTTGCATACTTTGCAGCCTTCTGCTCCGCGCCTTCCACCTGATCATTGCTGACTAAGACAAAATCCATGTTCGAAAACTTATTCTTAAGTGTCTCGTAATATTTTGCAGCCTTATCCGAGAGCTTGACATCACCGATAGTGTTGCCGTAATTTCTGGATGCTCCCGATGTCTTGTCGGTCTCCGCCGCCTTCTGGGCTGACGATGTATACGTCGAATCATAATTGTTGGCGATACCGCCTGTCTGTCCTACTGTGCTCATAATGCTCCCTCCTTGGAATAAAATAATTTGGTTAAATCCTTTTAACACATAATTTCTCTGTTGTTTGTATCGGCAGCTCCCATCCGATACTTAACCCTTGATCTGGAAAAATTTCGCAAGAAATAAAAAAAGGCGCATAGGATAAAAGAAAAGGCTTTTATGACCTGTGACGAAATTATCCAATCCAACGACACCATCGATCTGATTATACCAAATGAACTCTTCGGACAGATCACGGAAATCCCAGACTGCCGCCAGCCCATCGACGCCAATTACACCATCTTCTACTATGACAAAAAACGACTGCCGCCCCTTGCGATCGGTGAGTACACATACTCTTCGATTCCAAAGTGCCTCGGGCTGCTGGACTCCACTGCCCTTGAGGCGAGCGGAATCTTACAGCTCCAGACGCAGCCTGCGATTGTCCTCAAGGGGCAGGGCGTTCTGGTAGGCATCATCGACACCGGAATCGTGTACGAAAATTCCGGTTTCCGCAACTCCGACGGCAGCTCCCGCATCCACAGCATCTGGGACCAGACTGCCGTCCCAGAGGGTGACAGCCAGCCGCCGGAGGGCTTCCTCTACGGCGTGGAGTACACAAGGGCACAATTGGACGCGGCGCTCGCCTCCGACAATCCCCGCAGCATCGTCCCCTCCACTGACACCGACGGGCACGGCACCCTGATGGCCAGCATTGCCTGCGGGAGCGAAAACGAAGCCGTCAATTTCACCGGCGCTGCGCCGCTCTCCGACCTTGTCATCGTCAAGCTAAAGCCCGCCAAGCAGTATTTAAAAGACTACTTCTTTATCCCGGGGGACATCTCATGCTATCAGGAAAATGATGTTATGGCTGGAGTTGCCTACCTCGAATCAATCGCCCAAAAAACCGGCCAGCCCCTCGTGATCTGCCTGGCCCTCGGCACCAACAACGGCAGCCACTCCGGCGGGAGTGTCCTTTCGGAGACACTAAACCTGATCGGCGGACTCTGGCGCCGCTGCATTGTCACCGCCTCCGGCAACGAAGCCGCCGCAAGACATCATTTCAGCGGTGTCAGCCAGCCGGAGACAGCGGAGCCCATGGCCGTAGAAATCAATGTAGAAGAAAATATGCGTGGCCTCTATCTGGAGCTGTGGGCCACCGCGCCAATGCTGTTTGCCGTATCCCTCCGGTCTCCCGGCGGCGCGCTCCTTCCTGCCACTGCCAGCCGCGAAAGCGGACATCAGGAATTCCTTTTCCGTCTGGAAAATACCTTTGTCACCATTGATTACCGCTCGGTCGGGCGCACACAGGGCGACCAGCTGATACTGGTCCGCATGACGGGAGTTCCCCGGGGCATATGGACGCTCCTCGTCTACCCTGACACCTCCATCACCGGCACCTTCCATGTGTGGCTGCCAATGACCGGCATGCTGGACCACGATGTTTTTTTCCTGAAGCCGGATCCGGATGTGACCTTGACGATTCCCGGCACCGCCCCAATCCCCATCACGGCAGGCGGCTACAACACCTTGGGCGGAAGTCTGTATCTTGGCTCCGGCCGCGGATATACCGTGACCAATATCGTGAAGCCGGATTTTACGGCCCCGGCCGTGAACGTGCAGGCTCAGGATCTGAGAGGCCGCTACATCACGGCCACCGGAACCAGTGTCGCCGCCGCCGTCACCGCCGGCGCCTGCGCGCAGATCATGGAGTGGGGGGCTGTCCGCCGCTCGGACACCTCTTTAAATTCCGTGAAAATCGGCAATATCCTGATCCGGGGCTGTCAGAGGGACAATTCCCGGAATTATCCGAATACCCAGTGGGGCTACGGCAAGCTGGATGTGTACGAGGCGTTCCGGCAAATTTGATATTACGTGTTTTTTGATTTTCCCGGCTATGAATGTAAACCATCTTGGCAACTCCGAAATTATGTGATATAATGACTTACAAAATTTGAACAAAGAGGTACATGCCATGGATGAAATATTGAAGAAGAAAACAATATTGATCGCGGACGATGAAGAAATAAACCGCATTATATTAGTCCAGATTTTCGAAGAGCAGTTTCATGTCCTTGAAGCCTCTGACGGACAGGAGGCAATCGACCTGCTGGATGAAAAGAACAACGAGATCGTGATGCTTTTCCTCGATCTGATGATGCCCAAAAAATCCGGTCTTGACGTGATGGAGCACATGCGCCAAAAGGGCTATATGGCCCGGATTCCGATTATTATGATCACCGGCGAGGCGACGGTGGAATCCGATGTGAAGGCGTATGAGTTCGGGGCTTCCGATATTATTTACAAGCCGTTTGAACCCGCCGTTGTTATGCGCCGAACCATCAATATTCTGGAGTTGTTCGAGAACCGGCTGAATATGGAGAACAAGCTGAAGGAACAGACAAAGGAGCTGGTTGCCGCACATGATAAGCTGCAGAAAAACAATGAGTTTCTGATCAACGCACTGAGCTCCGTTGTGGAATTCCGCAGTCAGGAATCCGGCGAGCACATTAAGCGGGTGAAATATTTTACACGGATCCTCTTAAACTACATGCAGAAGTACCACCCGGAATACAAGCTCACAAAGGAGCAGATCAATCTGATTGTCAACGCCTCTGCCCTGCATGATATCGGAAAGATCACGGTTCCCGACCGCATTCTGTTAAAACCGGGCCGGCTCTCGCCGTCAGAGTACGAACAGATGAAAACCCACACCACCGAGGGATGCAAGATTCTGGAGAAATTCAAGCAGGAGGACAGCGATTTTTATCGGTACTGCTACGATATCTGCAGATACCATCACGAGCGCTATGACGGCAACGGTTATCCGGATGGCCTGGTGGGTGAGGATATCCCGATCTGGGCGCAGATTGTGTCCATTGTAGATGTTTTTGACGCCTTAATCAGTGAGCGCGTATACAAATCGGCCTACCCGACCGACGAAGCTGTGCGCATGATCCACGACGAAGAGTGCGGTGTGTTCTCGCCAAAGCTGCTTGACTGCTTTGATCTCGCGAAGGAGGATCTGTGCCAGATCGCTGAGGCAATCTCCTACACGGATACGGACGGAAAGAAACAGAACTTTTAGACATACATAAAGGCTATGCGGGAACGCATAGCCTTTTTTCACCATATGTTTTTTGAAAGCCTTAACACCATTTGGAAAGTCTTTCCCTCGCAATCTCTTCTCCGAGCACATGGGTCACTTCCCAGATATCCGGCGCATTGGAACGCCCGGTAAGCGCCACACGCAGCATATTCGTAATGTGAACGATGCTGCCCTTGTATGCGTCGGGATTTTTCTTATAATCCTTTGGCTTTACCGCAAATCCAAACTCTTCTGTGAGTCCTTTTACTTTGTCAAACCATGCAGCAGAGTCATCCCTGTAATCGAAGCTCTCGAGATATTTCCGGAAAAAGCTCCGTATCAGCTCCTCATCACACTCCTCCGGCATCGCATCGACAATTTCAAATTTCTCATCATAATAAAAGCTCATGAACTGGCAGGCCTGCTTCCAGGTTTCAATATCCCTTCTTGGCTTTTCCCCGCCACGGCCAACGCTAAGCGCGGCAACGGTACGGCCTTTGTATTTCTCAATCAACGCCGCAAATTCCTCATCATAACTGCGGCACCAGTGATGCCATTTTTCATAAACCTCTTCTGCGGTCATTTGACTGATGACATTTTTCGAGACATCCTTTAACTTGTCGAGGTCAACGAGCGCGCCTGAAATTGACATCTTTTCAAGCGTATAGGCAAACTCCCGGTAATCACTCATTGGATTTGCAATTCTCCACTCTTCATAATTGGAGTTGAGAATCATCAGCAGGAACTCCCAGACCGCATCCTGCGAAATCCCCTCCTCCTGATAATAAGAGAGCGCCAATTCCGGATCCTTTCTCTTGGAAAGCTTTCTCTTGCTGCTGCCCTCCATTTTCATCAGGGTAGCCGTATGGCAATAGATCGGATGCTCCCAGCCAAACTCGCGGAACAGCTCAATGTGAATCGGCAGCGACGGGATCCACTCTTCTCCCCTTATCACATGCGTAGAGCGCATCAGATGGTCATCGACCACATGGGCAAAATGATAGGTCGGTATTCCATCGCTCTTCAACAGAATGAAATCGTGAAAGTTTCTCGGCATCTCCAGCCGCCCCCGAATTGCGTCATCGACCGCTATATAGTCGGAATTCATGCTTCCCTTAAATCTCAACACCCACTTTTCACCGTTATCGATCTTTTCCTTAATCTCATCGATGGAAAGATTCCGGTTCTTCTCTGCATATTTTCCGTAAATTCCGATGTCTTCCTTTTTTTCGTTCTGCCGGTCACGAATCAGGGAGATCTCTTCCTCGGACAAAAAGCACGGATATGCCTTGTCCTGCAAAACCAGCCATTTGGCGAAGGTCTGGTAAATATCCTTTCGCTGCCGCTGCCTGTATGGACCGTATGCCCCGTTATCTCCGCCGGCAACCGCACCCTCATCAAAATTCACCCCAAAATACGCCATCGCGTTGATTATGGTAGAGACAGCGCCCGGAACCTCTCTCTTGTTGTCCGTATCCTCGATACGGAGATAAAAAACACCGCCTGACTGGTGCGCAAGCCGTTCCGCAATGATTGCATTGTAGAGATTCCCCAGATGGACAAAGCCCGTCGGGCTCGGTCCAATGCGCGTCACGTTTGCCCCCTGCGGCAGGTCGCGCTC
>JAFLRQ010000076.1:0-4336 GCA_022511395.1 Agathobacter sp.
TGCGACGGTGCTGGTGGACGCCTCCGGAATCAAGGAGGGGGATTTCGCGGGCATAGCGGCCTTTATCGGCTGCTATGGCGCGGTGGCCCTCACTAAAAGAAACGGCGTCTATGAGGCGGTGATGTTCGCAAAGTCGCCGGACGAGCGTGATGCGCTGGAGGTGGAGCATGAGAGGATTGTGCTGGACGGGCCGACGGCGCGTCTGAAATGCAGCGTCGATTACCGGGACGGGAAGGATATGGCAGAGTTTTTCGTGGAGAAGGACGGCGGATGGGTGAAGATAGGGGTATCGCACCACGTTGTGTTCCGTCTGGATCATTTCTGCGGCTGCCGGTTCGGACTGTTCTATCAATCTACGGAGCAGACCGGCGGGTACGCGGATTTCATGGAGTTTGAGTACCGCAAGGATTAGCGAAAGCTTTTTAGGAAAAGGTATTTATTGGGGGGAACATGAGAAGTATTACATTTGACAGGACGGCGGCGGACTGGAATGAAGCACTGCCGATTGGAAACGGGCGTCTGGGGGCGATGATCTTTGGCTCCCAGAACCGCGAGCGGATTCAGCTCAATGCGGACAGTATCTGGTACGGAGGACCGCAGGAGAGGTGCAATCCGAACGCGAGGGAGTATCTTCCGCAGATTCGGAAGCTGATTTTAGAGGATGGAAATATTGAGGAGGCGCAGAGGCTGATGACCTTTGCACTCTCCGGCACTCCGCAGAGTGAGAGACCCTACCAGACGGCAGGGGATTTATACCTCGACTGGGGCTATGCACCGGCCGGGGATTTTTGCTATGCATTGGATTTGGAAGAGGGGATTGTGAAGGTGGCCTGCAGCGTGGGGGATGCCAGGATCACAAAGGAGTATTTTGCCTCCTATCCCGCGCAGGTGATTGCGGTACGGATGACCTCTTCGGTTCCGGGGAGGCTCAGCTTCTCCGCGATGCTGTCCCGCGACCGCTACTACGACGGAACCGGGAAGCTGGATGAGAACGGGATCCGCATGTGGGGCAATACCGGGGAGGGCGGCGTGCGTTTCCTGACGGGGTTAAAGGCAAAGGCCACCGGCGGCAGCATGAAGGTGGTGGGCGAGCATCTGCTTGTGCAGGACGCGGATGAGGTCGTCCTCTGTCTCGCAATTGAGACCTCCTTCTATGAGTGCGGGGATCTGTACACGGCGGTGAGGAATCGGCTGGACCGCGCGCTGGAACAGGGATATCAGGCGCTCAGGGACGAGCATGTAAAGGACTATCAGGCGCTGTACAGCCGTGTGGATTTCACACTGGGCGATCCGTCGGACGAGGAGCTCAAATTTGTGACAAACTACTTCCAGTTTGGGCGTTACCTCTCCATCGCGGCGAGCCGGCCGGGAAGCCTTCCGGCGAACCTGCAGGGCATCTGGAATGCCTCGATGACTCCGCCGTGGGATTCCAAGTACACAATCAATATCAACACAGAGATGAACTACTGGCCCGTGGAGAGCTGTAATCTTTCGGAGTGCCACCTGCCGCTGTTTGATCATCTGAAACGGATGCGGGAGCGCGGAAAGAAGGTGGCCCAAGAGATGTACGGCTGCCGAGGCTTTGTCGCACATCACAACACGGATATCTGGGCGGACTGCGCGCCGCAGGATATCTATCTTCCCGCCAGCTACTGGGTGATGGGCGCGGCATGGCTGTCCACGCATATCTGGAAGCATTACTGCTACACGAGGGATCAGGCCTTCCTCGCGGAAATGTACCCGGTTTTGGCGGATGCCGTCCTGTTTTTCCACGATTTCTTGGTTGAATATCAGGGGAACTATGTCACCTGTCCTTCGGTTTCGCCGGAGAACACCTACATTCTGCCCTCCGGTATGTCGGGCTGTGTGTGTGCCGGAGCGACAATGGACACGGAGATATTGAAGGAGCTTTTTGACGGATATCTTAAGGCATCCGCCCGGCTGGGCATTGAGGACGCACAGGTAGAGCGGACGAAGGAGCTTCTGGCGGCGCTGCCGGAGTACCGGATCGGAAAGCACGGCCAGCTCGTGGAATGGTGGGACGATTACGAGGAGCAGGAGCCGGGACACCGGCACATCTCGCATCTGTACGCGCTGCACCCCTCCGACCAGATCACGCCGGATCAGACGCCGGAGCTTGCGCAGGCGGCGGCAAAGACCTTGGAGAGGCGGCTGGCGAACGGCGGCGGGCACACCGGATGGAGCTGCGCGTGGATTGTCAACATGTACGCAAGGCTTGGCGACGGGGAGCGGGCGTGGGAGAATCTGCAGAAGATGTTTGAGAAATCCACGTTTCCGAATATGTTCAGCAATCACCCGGCGGGACGCGGGTTTGTATTCCAGATTGACGGCAATTACGGGGCAACCTCCGGCATATCGGAGATGCTTTTGCAGAGCAATGAGGAGCGCACGATTTTGCTCCCCGCGATCCCTGAGCGCTGGAAGAGCGGGAAAATTCGGGGGCTTGTAATGTGCGGCGGCGCGGAGGTTGACATGGAGTGGAAGGACGGAAAGGTCACTGCGTGCACGGTCCGCGGAAAGCATGCATTTGACACGAAAATCCACGTGAACGGGCAGGTGCGCGAGCTGTCGCTGCGCCCGGGGGAGACGCTTGTCATTCTATAAATACCGGTCATTGCGCGGATGTGGTGTGGCATAACAGATGCCATGTGACGGGCAGTGCGGGAAAATTGGCAGATAACACAGGGGGGATACAATGAAAGCAGAAGAGCGAACAATCAAAATTACAGAGAGCAGCAAGGCCTCGTTTCACAATCAGGTCGATTACTGCGTGGGAACCGGAAGAATGGGGCTGGCGCTTCAGCGGGAATATCAGGAGCAGCTAAAGCTTGTGCAGGAGGAGATCGGTTTCTCCTACATTCGCGGACACGGCCTGTTTTCGGATGACATGGCGATCTATCAGGAGCATGACAGGGGCGGGGAGCACACCATCGAGTACAATTTCACCTATCTTGACCTTGTCATGGACCGCTATCTGGAGCTGGGCATCCGGCCGTTCCTTGAGCTGGGCTTCATGCCTGCAAAGCTGGCCAGCGGCACTCAGACCATCTTTTACTGGAGGGGCAACACCACGCCGCCGAAGGATTATAAGGGCTGGGATGCGCTGGTGCAGGCGACGCTCCGCCATCTGATGGAGCGCTACGGCGCGGATGATGTCGTCACATGGCCGATCGAGGTCTGGAACGAGCCGAACCTTCCGGGATTCTGGGAGCACGCCGACATGCAGGAGTATTTCAAGCTCTTTGAGGAGACCTTCCATGCCATCAAGGAAGTGGATGCGCGTTTCCGTGTGGGCGGACCGGCAATCTGCGGCGTCAACGATGAGGTGTGGATTCGGGAGTTCTTGGAGTTCTGCGAGAAGAAGAACCTTGTGCCCGACTTTGTGACCAGGCACCACTACACCACCGAGCTGCCTGAGCCGGTGGGACATTACGGCTACGCCGAGCTGATGGATGCCGAGGAGGGCTTTAAAAACCTTCACACCACAAGGGAGATCGTGGACAGCTTCCCGCAGTACAAGGGGAAGGAGATCCACATCACGGAGTTCAACAGCTCCTATATACCGAACTGCCCGCTGCATGACACCAACAAAAATGCGGCGTGGATTGCGCAGCAGCTCTCACGGCTGGGGGACGACAACGAGTCCTACTCCTACTGGACCTTCGGGGATATCTTTGAGGAGCACGGCGTGCCCTTCACCACCTTCCACGGAGGGTTCGGCCTCGTGGCAAACGGCTGTATTCCCAAGCCGACCTTCTGGAGCTTTGCCTTTTTCAAGCGGCTCAAGAAACAGCCGGGAACCTGTGTCTTTAAGGATGACAGCGCAGTGATCATGCGCATGGAGGACGGCTCCTTCCGGGGCGTTGCGTGGAACGCGGCGAAAACGCGAAGCGGCCGCACCCTGGAGCTTTCGCTGGAGCTCCCGATGTCGGAGGGAACAAGATGCTGCCTTGTGACCCATACGGTCAGCGAGGAGTGCTGCAATCCCCTGCGCGTCTGGCATGACCTGGGGGAACCGGCCAATCCGTCGAAGGAGCAGATTGCGCTTCTGCAGAGGGCGGCGCAGCCGAAGCTTGACACCGCCGTGCTTATGGCGGAACAGGGGAACGTGAAGACAAAACTGACGCTGGATGAGTACGCGCTTGTGTACTTTGAGCTCAGGGAGGCGGAGCTCACGCCGGATCGCGGGTATTCCTACGAGCGTGTCGCCGAGACGGAAGGGTGCGGCAAATGAAATCTGCTGTGAGTATAATGGGCTGGCATACAAAAAGGAGAAGGGCATGGAACAGTTAAAAGGAAGAAAGGTTCGCCTGAA
>JAFLRQ010000076.1:4436-10981 GCA_022511395.1 Agathobacter sp.
CATACAAAAAGGAGAAGGGCATGGAACAGTTAAAAGGAAGAAAGGTTCGCCTGAACGAGGGCGAGTTTCTGCGCCGGGAGCACCGAAACAGGGAGTATCTGATGCGCCTCACGAACCATCAGCTTTTGCGCAACTATAAGCTCGAGGCCGGACGGCACACGACAAGGGGCGATGAGAAGGACATTATGGGCGGATGGGAGGATGCCACCTGCCAGATCCGGGGACATTTTCTGGGGCACTGGCTCTCCGCTGCTGCGCTGCGCTTCGAGGAGGTGCAGGACGAGGAGTTAAAGGCGAAGACTGCCGCCATCTTACAGGAGCTTGCCGCCTGCCAGAGGGACAACGGCGGGGAGTGGGCAGGTCCGATTCCGGAGAAATACCTGTACTGGATAGCCGAGGGCAGAATGATCTGGGCGCCGCAGTACAACCTGCACAAGCTCTTCATGGGACTGATCGATGTGTATCAGTATATGGGGCTGGATTTGGCGCTGGAGATTGCGGAGAAGCTTGCCGCGTGGTTTGACCGCTGGAGCGGCAGCTATACCAGGGAGAAATTTGACGACATCTTAGACGTGGAGACCGGCGGCATGATGGAAATCTGGGCGCAGCTCTACGGCATCACGGGAAAAGAAATGTATAAGACCCTGATGGAGCGCTACTACCGGAGACGTCTGTTTGAGCCGCTTTTGGAGGGGAAGGACGTGCTTACAAACATGCACGCAAACACCACCATTCCGGAGGTGCTGGGCTGTGCGCGGGCCTACGAGGTGACCGGCGAGGAGAAATGGCTGAAAATTGCGCAGATGTACTGGAAGTGCGCCGTGACCGACCGCGGGTGCTTTGCCACGGGCGGGCAGACGCAGGGAGAAATCTGGACGCCGATGATGAAATTAAAGCGCAGGCTTGGGGACAAGAACCAGGAGCACTGCACGGTGTACAACATGATCCGTCTTGCCGAATTCCTGTTCCGGCAGACAAAGGACCCCAAGTATATGCACTACATTGAATACAATATCCAGAACGGCATCATGGCGCAGACCTACTGCGGAAGCGGCCTGCTTACATACTTTCTGCCGATGAAGGCGGGCAGCCGGAAGGACTGGGCGGGAGAGATGGACAGCTTTTTCTGCTGCCATGGCACAATGGTTCAGGCGAACGCCGCATGGAACCGGTTTATGTTCTATCAAGACAAAAACGAGCTGATGGTCACGCGCTACGCAAACTCCGAGGCGGAGTTTGACATGGGTGTGGAGACCGTCCGCCTGACGCTGTGGCAGGATCATATGAACGGCAGCCTGCAGACCTCCAGCGAGAACAACGCCGCACAGGAGGTGAACGAGATTGCGTCCGCCTATGCCAATATGCCGGAGTTTCGAAAGTATGTTTTCACCCTGCACATGGCAAAGGAGACGGAATTTGTGCTGTCGCTGCGCATCCCGGAGTGGATCAGCAGGGCGGCAAAGGTGTTTGTCAACGATGAGCTCTTTGCAGAGACGGAAGACACTGCGCAGTTTGTGAACATCAAAAGAACCTGGAAGGATCAGGATGTGGTTGTGGTGACCTTCCCGATTGGGCTGGATTTCATTCCGCTGCCGGACGATGAGACGATGGGCGCCTTCCGCTTTGGGCCGGATGTGCTGGCCGGGCTCACCGGGCAGGAAAGAGTTCTGTTTCTGGAGTCAGGGCGGCCGCAGGAGGAACTCTCCGCGGACACAGAGCGCGAGTGGGGGAGCTTCCGCACGTTCTTCCGAACCGAGAACCAGGATCCGGGCATCAGCTTTAAGAAGCTCAACGAGATTGTGAACGAACCGTACCAGATTTATTTCAAGGTAAAAAATAAAAGATAAGAAGAATCAGCAAGGGGGGATTACAATGGGAATTAACCAGGCAATGGAGCTTTCGCCGATCTTTTTCGACGCGCTGCACAAAGAGGTGCGGATGACGCCGGGCAAGGGGATCGAGGGCATCCATTACGAGAAGGTTCCAAAGGCAGTAGAGGTCAATGAGGACAAGACCGTCACCTTCCGCTTTTTCGCGCCGGAGGCGCAGAGCGTGGAGGCGGAGGTGAACTGGGGACAGAAGCTGGCGCTCTCGCGCGGCGAGGACGGCTGGTGGGAGGGCACGTCGGACAACGCATATCCGGGCTTCCACTATTTCCACTGGTATGTGGACGGCGTACAGGTTATGAGCCCGGACGCGGGGGTCTGCTACGGCTGTTTTGAGGCGATCAATTTCTATGAAATGCCGGAGGACGGCATGGATTTTTATGATTTAAAGGACGTGCCCCACGGGCTGGTGCACCTGCGCAAATACCGCTCGCATGTCAACGGGCACATCAAAAGCTGCTATGTCTACACGCCGCCCGGATACGACGAGGCGGAGGGAAAGCGCTATCCGGTGCTCTACATCCAGCACGGCGTCGGGGAGAACGAGACCGGCTGGATCTGGAACGGAAAGCTGAATTTGATCTTGGACAACCTGATTGCGGAGAAGAAGTGTGTGCCGATGATTGCCGTGATCTGCTGCGGCTATGCGTTCAAGCCGGGGGAGGATCCGGTGTTCTTTCCGGGGGATTTTGACGGGGAGCTGACGGGCGATGTGATTCCGTTTGTGGACGCGCACTACCGCACCATAAGCGACCGGAAGGGGCGCGCAATGGCAGGGCTGTCTCTGGGCTCGGTGCAGGCGGCGCTCACCGTCTCCAAGCACAAGGACCTCTTTGCGTGGCTCGCCTGCTTTTCCGGCGTGGGCTACGATCCGCTGGATGTGATCATCGAGGAAAAGGCGCATGAGATGAACCTGATTTATCTCTCCTGCGGGGATATGGAGACGGGACTTCTGGAAAAGCAGAAGGAGTACGAGGAGAGGATGAAGGAGCTCGGCATTGCCTGCCGCAGAAGCTCTTACCCGGGCGGGCACGAGTGGAAGGTGTGGAGAAAGAGCTTAAAGGAATTTTCAGAGCAGCTCTTTGCCGGAATCCCGGCCGCGCTTTTTGAGGCAGATTCACAGGAGAAGAGCAGTGCGCAGACTGCGGCGGGCGGCACGGAGGAGAACGATTTCGCACAGACCTTAGATGAACAGATTCTTTTCTTTGACCCGGTGTACAAGCAGCTTGTTCTCGCCACTGACGAGAACGGCAACCCGGCGGGGAGATACCGCGACAGCGCGCACGGGGCGGTGGGCTACCCGGACGGACGGGTCTGCTTTACCCTTTTTGCGCCGGGGGCAAAGACCGTGCAGGTGCAGATCTTAGGCTCAGAGAAGGTGGATATGCGGCAAAAGCCTGACGAGGAGGGTGTCTGGACCGTAGAGCTTACGGATGTTCCGGCAGGCTTCCGCTACCATGAATACTATGTGAACGGCACGAGGGTGGTCAACCCGCAGGCACCGGTGGGCTACGGGTGCTTCCGCGCCATCAATTTTGTGGAGGTGCCGGAGAAGGACTGCACGGAGTACCGGCTGAGTGAGGTTCCTCACGGGGCAATCCAGATGACCTATTTCAAATCGAGCATTACCGGGCGCACGAAGGTTGCCTATGTCTACACGCCGCCCGGATACCACAGCTCCGGGAAAAAATATCCCGTGCTCTACCTGCAGCACGGGGGCGGAGAGAACGAGAACGGCTGGATCTGGCAGGGCAAAATCGCCAATATTGCCGACAACCTGCTTGCCAGGGGGCAGATGGAGGAGATGCTGATTGTCATGACGACGGGCTATGCGTTTCTGCCCGAGGGCGGCGACAATCCGGGCGTGGGCTCCTTTGACAAAGAGCAGGTGAAGGACTGCGTGCCGCACATCGACCGGACATTCCGCACGATTGCGGACAGGGAATGCCGCGCAATGGCAGGCCTCTCCATGGGCGCAATCCAGAGCCAGAGGATCGTCTTCCACTATCCGGAGGTTTTCGCGTGGGCAGGCATCTTCAGCGGAGGGCTCACCTTCGAGGATGAGGAGATGGATTTCAGACCGGTTCTGATGGACAAGAAGAAATTCGACGAGACCTTCCGCCTGCTGTTTGTCTCCTGCGGCGATTACGACGGGCACTATGAGACCACCTGCAAAAACGTCGAGGAGGTTCGCGCGCACGGCGTGGAGATCGACTTTTTCCACGAGCCGCTGGGTCATGAATGGACATTCTGGAGACACAGCGCCATTCGGTTTATGCAGAAATTATTCCGCTGACAGTACAGAGGAGAACTGGAAATGAAGCAATTGTTTACGGACGGCTGGAGCTTTGCCAAATTTTCGGCCGGGACCTGCTATGAGCAGGCAAAAGAGAGGACAGAGCAGTTTTCTCCGGTTGAAATTCCGCACGACTGGCTGATTTCGGACGCGACAAAATTCTACGAGGATGCAAGCGGCTGGTACCGCAGGATCTTTTATTGGAGAAAAGACAGGGATATCTGTCCGATTCTGCGGTTTGAGGGGGTCTACATGGACTCCGAGATCTACATAAACGGGAGAAAGGTCACGGAGTGGAAGTACGGGTACTCCACGTTTCATGTGAATATCCAAAGATATGTGGTAAGCGGGAAAAACGAGATCATGGTCGGCGTGCATTACCGGACCCCGAACAGCCGGTGGTATTCCGGCGCGGGAATTTACCGCAATGTCTATCTGCTGAAGCTGCCGAGCGCCCACATCGTTCCGGACGGCATCTATGTCAGCACGAAAAAGGAGGACGACGGCTATGCTGTGAATGTGTCGGTGGAGCTCTCAAACGAGGCGAGGAGCAAGGACATGGCCGTAAGGTGCAAACTGGAGGACCATGTCTGCATTGCCTCGGTGGTAGAGAGCGCCTTTCACACCACCGGCGCGACGCTCAGTTTTCTGCTGCCCGATGCGAGGGAGTGGGATGTTGAGCATCCGGACACCTACGAGCTGACGGTCAGTCTGATGAGCGGGGATGAGACGCTGCAGACGGAGCAGGTAAACATTGGACTGCGGACCGTCCGAGTGGATCCGGAGCAGGGCTTTTTCTTAAACGGGAGAAAGCTGAAATTAAACGGCGTCTGCCTGCACCACGACCTGGGCGCGCTTGGCGCGGCTGTGCACAAGGACGCAATCCGGCGCCAGCTTGTCATCATGAAAAAAATGGGCGTCAACGCCGTCCGCACGTCGCACAACATGCCGGCGACAGAGCTGATGGAGCTGGCGGATGAGATGGGGATTTTGATTTTGTCCGAGTCCTTTGACTGCTGGGAGCTGCCCAAGACCGAGTACGATTACGGAAGGTTTTTCGGGGACTGGTGGAAGCGCGACGTGGCGAGCTGGGTCAGAAGGGACCGAAACCATCCCTCGCTTGTGTTCTGGAGCATCGGCAACGAAATCTACGACATGCACGCAGGGGAGCGCGGTCAGGAAATTACGCGCATGCTCATGGAGGAGGTTCGTAAGCATGACCCGGCGGGCAACGCGCTTGTGACCTTCGGCTCCAACTATATGCCGTGGGAGAACGCGCAAAAGTGCGCGGACATTGTAAAGATTGCGGGGTACAATTACTCCGAAAAATACTATGATGAGCATCACGAGAAATACAAGGACTGGGTGATCTACGGGAGCGAGACATCCTCGACGGTGCAGAGCCGCGGGATCTATCATTTCCCGCTGAACCAGCCGGTGCTGGCGGATGTGGATGAGCAGTGCTCGGCGCTGGGCAACAGCACCACGAGCTGGGGTGCAAAAAATTCGGAGAGCTGCATCATTGCGGAGCGCGACCACCCGTATTCCATGGGGCAGTTTCTGTGGAGCGGCTTTGACTACATTGGTGAGCCGACCCCCTACCACACGAAAAATTCGTATTTCGGGCAGGTGGACACGGCGGGCTTTGCAAAGGACAGCTACTACATCTATCAGGCGGCGTGGACGAAAAAGCCGATGGTGCACGTCTTCCCCTACTGGGATTTCAACGAGGGGCAGACGGTTGATGTGCGGGTGTGCTCAAACCTGCCGGAGGTGGAGCTGTTTGTCAACGGGCGCTCCGAGGGCAGGGTACAGATTGACCACGCGCACGGCGAGCGCCTGACGGCGGACTATAAGGTCGCATACGAGCGGGGCGAAATCCGGGCGGCTGCCTATGATGAGAACGGACAGATCGTCGCAGAGGAGAGCAGGCATTCGTTTTCAGAGTCACATAGCATTTCTCTCGTCTGCACGGACGCTTACGGGGAAATGTTCCCCTTTGCGTGGAAAAAAGAGGGCGCAGTGACGGAGCTTCCGGTTGACCGGAAACAATTACTGTTTTTGGAGATCGGATGTCTGGACGCAGACGGTTTTCCGGTGGAGAACGCGACAGACCGCGTGAAGGTTTCAGTGTCGGGGGAGGGCAGGCTTTTGGGGCTGGACAACGGCGACAGCACCGACTACGAGTCCTATCAGGCGGACAGCCGCAGGCTCTTTAGCGGAAAACTCCTCGCAATTCTGGAAACCTCGGGGAATGCGGGAACGATGGAGGTCGCGCTTGAGCTGGTGAAGGAGGAGAAGCCGCGGGTGCGAAAGCTTGAGCTTGTGCGGTCCGGCGATTTAGGACTCGACGCGCAGCATAG
>JAFLRQ010000077.1:0-4418 GCA_022511395.1 Agathobacter sp.
AGTGAAAAGAGTTCCTGTTTGTGCTAGGTTCTGTGATAGAAAAGTAAAAAATTTCCTCATTTACAGAAAAACTCCTGCCCACACGGACAGGAGTTTGACAACACAAAATAACGTGCATATCCCCCGCTTTCCGCGCGGGAGACACCCACTTCTTTCGTACTGACCAAGTCCTCGTGGTCACACAGTACTCACTATAGGCAGGTCTTCTGACTGAAGTATCATCACTGTATTTCGCCTTCCCGGAATCCTGCTGCCCGCGTTTTCTGCCGCAGGCTCGGCAATCCTCCAGTGACATGACTTTTTCCTGACCCTATGCTTGCAGTGCATACAAACCATTCACAGACAGGAAAAAGGAAATACAGCTCCTCTATCACAGCGACGAGATCGTTCAGGTCTTTCACCTGATTCCCTTTTCACCGGACCAAACAGCAAAAAACTGTTCATCCGACACCTATAATGTTCTTATTCACCTTGCAATACCTTAGCACAGTTTTTCCATAATTACAATCTAAAATTTCATTCCTGCCCTGCAAACACGGTGGTCTTCAGCGGTGCCAGATCCTTCAGCTCATCCATCCCATAGTACATTTTGTTGAAATACTTCACAATCAGCTCCATGTCCTCCTGAATCACCGCGTGTCCCACCAGATGGAAATTCACCGCCAAATGATCCGCAAGACCCTTCGCACGGTAGACCTCGTCCGCTTTTTTGTAGCACTCCCACATGGCGGGCGCGTTCACCCAATCCTCCCCCGTGCAGGCGGCAATGATGAAGTAATACCGATCCTCGGCCATGGCCAGAACGGGCAGCTGGTACTGCTCCTCGGGAATGTCCTCCGGCCTTTTGAACTGCAGAAATTTGTCGTTAAACCAGCCCCTCTCCGCATCGGACTGCAGGCAGTCTAAGGGTTCATTCTTGCCGTAAACGTATTCCGCCGGTCCGCCTATACTGCTGAAATCGTAGGTCTTTCCCTCGGATACATAATTGTAGAGGGCCAGCCCTCCCGCGCCGGAGCAGGCGGGGATCGTCATCCGAAACCGGGAGTCAAAGGCGCCGCACACGGCCGTTGCCTTTCCCCAGCGGGATACCCCCGTCACCATGGAGGCATTTCTGTCCAGATGAAACTCCTTGTCCAGCCCTGCGCACACCGCGTCCAGAACCTTCGAAGCGCCCCAGGCCCACGCCATCAAGACGCCGGTCTGGTCCTTTTCCTCCCCATAGGGATACAGCTCATAAAAAGCGCCCTTATGATTGATGTCGTCGGATGCAATCTGATGGCCTTCCATAAAAAACAGGGCATATCCCTGACTCAACGCATAATCCAAGGGCATGATGGGATGCATGCAGATGATAAAGGGAGCGCCCTTATCACCGAAATGTCCCTCCTCCTTTGGCAGGTACGCATGCACAACAAACTCCGCCTTCCTGCCCTGCGCCTCCAGCTTAATCTTCACCAGCTCTCCGCCGATCACCTCAAAGGGGTTGCGAGGCCGGCCGTCTTCCGGCTCCTTCGCCCTTGGATCCTCGCCAAGCAGCTCATAGGTCACCTTCTCCCCCTCACGCCAGAGACCATACATGTTTTCTTCGTAAAATTCTTTGATTTTACTCATCTCGTCCTTCAAACCACAGCTCCCCTCTTACAACAGGTTCTCGCCCTCGCCCATCATCGCAATATCCACCGCCGTGGCATCCTCCAGATGGAACATCATCAGCTTGTGGCCGGTCTCGTCATTATAGATGCTTTTTAAGTGCGGAGCAGCCGCCAGCGCTTCTGCCGCATACTTCGGATCCGTCTCAAAAACCGCGCGTCCTGTGTATCTTAACCAGTGTCCGTCCGGCTTGCAGGCAACAATCTCCGTCAGGGGATTTTTACAGAGCTGACGGTAGACCTCCTTGAAGTCCCCGACGCCAAAAATCACCTTGCCGTCCATCTCCATATGCGCCCCCAGCGGGCGCACCTTCGGCTGGTCGCCGTCCGTCGTCGCCAGAAAAAACACGCCTGCCTCTGTCAAAAAATCATTCACCTTACCCATAATCATCCTCTCCTTTCCATTGCTTCCTATACTGTGATTTCCGCCTTTACCCCTAATTCCTCTTTATTTGCGTCCAGCACCGGTCCCACTGTATCGCGCAGGAAGACCTCCACCTGATGCGGCGCGCAGCCCACATAGAGCTCCGGTCTCAGGTTTTTGACAATCTCCTCCTTGGTCAGCCCGAACGCCGGATCCGCCGCAATGAGATCGACGAGATTGTTGTCCTTTCCCTCCTCCTTCACGGTTTTTCCCGCCTCCATGGAGAGCACGCGGATTTTTTCGTGAAGCTCCTGACGGTTCCCGCCGCGCTTTACCGCATCCATCATGATATTTTCCGTCGCCATGAAGGGGATCTCCGCCATGAAGTGCTTCTCGATCACCTTCGGGTACACCACCAGACCGTCCACCACGTTCAGGCACAGATCCAGAATGCCGTCAATTGCAAGAAATCCCTCGGGAACGGACAGCCGCTTGTTCGCGGAATCGTCGAGGGTCCGCTCGAACCACTGGGTTGCGGAGGTGATCGCCGGGTTCAATGCATCCGCCAGCACATAGCGGGACAGCGAGGCAATGCGCTCGCTGCGCATCGGATTCCGCTTGTACGCCATCGCGGAGGATCCAATCTGGTTCTTCTCAAAGGGCTCCTCCACCTCTTTTAAATGCTGGAGCAGACGGATGTCGTTGGACATTTTGTGCGCGCTTGCGGCGATACCCGCGAGGACATTGAGCACGCGGGTGTCCACCTTGCGCGAATAGGTCTGTCCGGACACCGGATAGCAGGCATCAAATCCCATCTTCTTGGCAATCATCGGATCAATCCGATCCACCGTCTCCTGATCCCCGTCAAACAGTTCCAGAAAACTGGCCTGGGTGCCGGTCGTCCCCTTGGAGCCCAGAAGCTTCAAGGAGCCCTGCACATATTCCAGATCCTCGAGATCCATCAGAAATTCCTGTGTCCAGAGGGTTGCCCGCTTTCCGACTGTCGTTGGCTGGGCGGGCTGAAAATGAGTGAAGGCCAGAGTCGGCTGGTCCTTGTATTTTTTTGCGAATTCCGCAAGCCTGTCAATCACATTCACAAGCTTTCTATGTACGAGAGCACACGCCTCACGCATCACAATGATATCTGTGTTGTCCCCCACATAGCAGGAGGTCGCGCCGAGATGGATAATCGGCGCCGCCTTTGGGCACTGCTGTCCATAAGCGTACACATGGCTCATCACATCGTGGCGCACTTCTTTCTCCCGCGCCCTCGCCACATCGTAGTTGATATCGTTCACGTGCGCCTTCATCTCGTCAATCTGCTCCTGCGTGATGACCGGCCTGCCGTTCTCGGACAATCCCAGCTCCATCTCCGTCTCCGCCAAAGCAATCCAGAGCCTGCGCCAGGTCGAGAACTTTTTATCCTGCGAAAAAATAAACTGCATTTCTCTGCTCGCGTACCGCTCCGAGAGAGGGCTTGCATAGTTGTCTGTGCTCATAATGTCTCCTTTCATAGATGGCGGTCACTAACAGGTAAACGGAACTCCCGTCAGAAGCTCATATGCTTCCTTATACTTATCCACAGTCTTTTTGACCACATCGTCCGGGAGAAGGTAATCGCTGTCCGGGTTTGCCTTCAGCCAGTCTCTGACATACTGCTTGTCAAAGGAGGGCTGCCCCTGTCCGGGCGCATAGCCTTCCAGCGGCCAGAAACGGGAGCTGTCCGGGGTCAGCATCTCATCCCCGAGTACCACCTGCCCATTCTCGTCCAGTCCGAACTCAAACTTGGTGTCCGCAATGATGATGCCCTTTGAGAGCGCATACGCCGCACACTTTTTGTAAAGGGCAATGGTGTAATCACGAATTTGCGCCGCGTAGTCCTCTCCCTTGCCCGGATAGACCTTCTCCAGCACTTCGACGGACCGCTCAAAGGAAATGTTCTCGTCATGGTCTCCCAGCTCCGCCTTGGTGCTCGGTGTGTAGATCGGCTCCGGCAGCTTGTCGGACTCCACCAGCCCCTCCGGCAGACGGATGCCGCAGACCGTTCCGTTTTCCTGATAGCTCGCCCAGCCGCTGCCCGTAATGTAACCCCTGACAATGCACTCAATCGGGAGCATCTCCAGCTTCTTGCACATCATGCTGTTGCCGTCAAACTGCTCGGCGCGGAAAAATTCCGGCATGTCATCCACATCCACGGAAATCATATGGTTCTTGACCACGTCCTGCGTGTAGTCAAACCAAAACTTGGACATCTGTGTGAGGATTGCCCCCTTGTCCGTAATCTTGTTCTTTAAAATATTGTCGAAGGCTGAGATCCGGTCGGTTGCAACAATAATCAGACTGTCCCCGATGTCGTAAATCTCTCTCACTTTTCCTTCCTTAAACGGTCTGTATTCTTTCATGTC
>JAFLRQ010000077.1:4518-9995 GCA_022511395.1 Agathobacter sp.
AGACATCCGCCCTCGCGCAGCTTCATGGAGGGATCCGCGTTCACCAGTATGAACGGAACCGGGTTCGTCGTGTGCGCGGTGTGCGGTTTGCCGGTCTCGTAGTCAATCATTTTTTCCGCATTTCCGTGATCCGCGCAGATGAACAGCACGCCGTCCTTCTCCTCAACCGCGGCCACCGCATCTCCGATCAGCGCGTCCACCCGCTCCACTGCCGCCACAGCCGCCGAGATCACACCGGTATGCCCAACCATGTCCGGGTTGGCAAAGTTGACAACGATCACATCGTACTTGTCGGAACGGATCGCCTCCACGAGATCCACGCCGACCTCCGGGGCGCTCATCTCCGGCTTTAAGTCATAGGTGGCCACATCCTTCGGTGAGTTGACTAAGAGTCTCGCCTCATCCACATTCGGCTCCTCCACTCCTCCGTTGAAGAAGAAGGTCACATGCGCGTACTTCTCGGTCTCCGCAAGTCGAAGCTGCTTCTTGCCGCACTTTGCAAGGTATTCGCCGAAGGTATTGTCGATGGACTCCTTCTCGAACGCAATGATCTTATTGGGGATCGTCTCGTCATAATCCTTGAAGCACACATAGGTGAGCGGAAGGCGCGGACGCTCAAATCCCTTGAAGTCATCGTCGCAGAACGCGCGGGTAATCTCCCGGGCGCGGTCCGGGCGGAAGTTAAAGAAAATGACAGAGTCATTCGGTTTTACCAGCGAGAGCGGTTTTCCCGCCTCGTCGGTAATCACGGTGGGAAGCACAAACTCGTCCGTCACGTCCTGCGCATAGGAATCCGCCATCGCCTGCACCGCGTCCTTCGCCTGTACGCCCTCCCCCTTTGTCAGGGAGAGATAGGCCTTCTCCACGCGGTCCCAGTTATTGTCCCGATCCATCGCGTAGTAGCGGCCAGAGAGAGATGCAATCTTTCCCACGCCGATTCCGGCCATCTTGTCCTCAAGCTGCTTCACGTAGTCCTTTCCCGACGCGGGCGGAGTGTCACGCCCGTCTAAAAACGCGTGTACAAACACCTTCGTAAGCCCCTGCTTTTTGGCCATCTCAAGCAAACCGTAAAGATGCGTATTGTGGCTGTGAACGCCTCCGTCGGAGAGCAGCCCCCACAGGTGCAGGTCAGAATCGTTCTTTTTGCAGTTGTCCATCGCCGCAAGCAGCGCCTTATTTTCGAAAAAGTCACCGTCCTCGATGGATTTGGTGATTCTGGTCAGATCCTGATAAATAATACGGCCTGCTCCGATGTTCATGTGTCCGACCTCAGAGTTGCCCATCTGTCCGTCCGGCAGGCCGACCGCCAGACCGGAGGCGTTCCCCTTCACAAAGGGACATTCCTTCATCAGCCGATCCATCACGGGGGTCTTCGCCATCGCAATTGCGTTCCCCTCCGCCTTCTCATTCAGGCCATAGCCGTCCAATACCATAAGCACCACAGGTTTTTTACTCATTTTCTTATCCTCTCTTCTCTATATTAGAACCTCTCACTTTAGGTTTCCTACAATGTCAATGGGCCTGCCCTCCAGATCAAGCTCCGAAAAGCGCTCTGCATAGCTCTGCCCGGAGGTGTACACAAAGCCGTCGTCCTCCTCCCCGGCTCCCCTCCGATAGGAATAAACGCATCCGTCCTCATCGATTCCGATATCTGTGGAAATGTCCGCAAGATAGCGGTAAAATGCCCGGACATCCATCTCAGTCTTCAGCAGCTCCGTCTTTTCATCCCTCTGGATACACGGAAGCATCCTGAGAGTAAGCCCGCCCTTCGCGTCGATCTGAACCTGTGCGATGGCGGTGTAGAGCGTTCCGGAAGAAAACCAGAAATTCCCCAAGCTGTAGGCTACAGGCACCTGGTCAATAAAGGTAATGCCCTGCAGCCGGTGTGTGTGCCCGCCAATCACCACGTCAGCTCCCGCCCGCGCGTATGTGCGCGCCAGCGCGTCCTGCATGTTGTCGCGTATCAGATTTCCCTCCGCGCCCCAATGAATATAGGCAATCACATAATCGCTCCGCCGTTTTGCTTCCCGAAACACGGCATTCACAATCTCCTCCTGCTGCGTTCTCAAAACTCCCGGCTCTGTCTCTGTGGCCTCCTGGGTGTAGTGGCTGTAACGCTCGATCTCTGTCGCGCTGACAACCGCAATCTTGCGCCCTCCAATCACAAAGTAGCTCACCGCAGACGCCTCCTCAATGTTGCGTCCTGCCCCACAGTAGGGAATATGCGCGGCTTCCAGCGTCTCAAACGTATCGAGAAGCCCCTGCCTGCCATAATCCCAGACATGATTGTTCGCCAAGCTCACCAAATCCACGCCAAAGAGGTCCAAGAGCCCGACGTTTGCCGGGTCGCTCTTAAATGTGTAGGTCTTGCCCTGAAGCGGCGTATCGTTCTTTGCATAGGTAAATTCATGGTTGAGTATCGCAATGTCCGCGGACTTCAAGGTGTTTTGTATATCCTCGGAAATACATGCGGAGACACCGCCCCTTTCCTGAGCTCCCCGCATGGTAATCCAGCGCTCGTCAAAATTGATATCCCCGATCAGGTCAATCGTGATACATTCCGGATCTGCGGCCGTTTTCCACATGACATCCTCCCAGAGGTAGGTGGAATAGCCAAAGGTTTTGCAGTATTCCATCCACAGTACATGCATGGTATTTCCGGTGAGATCATACCACATCGCATCGTCTGCCGTCCCTGCGGACAGCTCTTGCGCCAGCTGCTCCAGCGTGGCATGCCCGTATTTCTCGCCGACCCAGCAAAGATACGCTTCATCCACCGGATATCCGCGGAAAAAATCCCTGGTTCCGTTCTCCAAGATCACGCGCACTTTCTCATCCATCGCGGACAGCTGGGCTGTCCCGGCATCTGCTTCGCTCCCGTTTTCCGTATTCAATTGATTTTTTTCACTCTGTGCAGGGTTCTGCACTCCCGCTGAGGTATCGGAATCCTGGTCCTCTTTACAGGCCGTAAACACCAAGAGCCCAAGCAGGATCACAAGAAACAGCACCGCACATCTTTTTATATTTTTTCCCATACTCCATATTTTACCGACTTTTCGGGGGATTGTCCATCCTTTTCTTATAGGAATTTTGCAAATCAAAGACGATATGAAAACGTACCGCGCGCTCACATAATTCTAGAGAACTTCTATCATGTGTGCGTGCGGCACGTTTTGTTCTGAGGTATTCCGCAAGGAATATCTCCTACGCAGGCTACACCGCGTCAGCGGTCTTTCATACGGCCTGCTCATTTGTTTATTTGTGATTTAATAATTAGTTATGAATCCGATATTAAATCATTATTTAATTATAGTTTACAATCTTTCCAAACTCTGATTTCAGGCTTGCTCCGCCAACCAGACCGCCGTCAATGTCCGGTTTTGCAAACAATTCCGCTGCGTTGCCTGCATTTACAGAGCCGCCGTATTGGATGCGCACAGACTCCGCGGTCGCTGCATCATAGATCTCTTTGATGCACTCGCGAATGGCTGAGCACACCTCCTGTGCCTGATCCGAGGTTGCTGTCTTTCCGGTTCCGATGGCCCAGATCGGCTCGTAGGCGATGACAAGCTTTGCCACATCGGATGCGGGCACTCCGTCCAGATCCGACTTGATCTGAAGGCGGATCCAGTCCAGCGTCACTCCCATCTCTCTCTGCTCTAAGGATTCTCCGCAGCAGAGGATCGGTGTCAGTCCTGCCGCAAATGCCTTCTTCACCTTCTTGTTTAAGAGCGCATCGTCTTCTTTGAAATAGTCGCGCCGCTCGGAATGTCCAAGGATCACGTACTTCACTCCGGCGTCCACAAGCATCTCCGCAGAGATCTCTCCGGTGTAAGCGCCCTTATCCTCAAAATACATATTCTCAGCGCCAACCTCCACGTTGGTTCCCTTCACGGCCTCCACAACGGGAATAATATCGATCGCCGGAACGCAGTAGACCACATCCACAGCATCACTCTTTACCAGATCCTTTAAGTCAGCGCACAGCTTCACGGCCTCACTGGGAGTCATATTCATCTTCCAGTTGCCTGCTACAATTTTTCTTCTTGCCATAGTTTTTCCTCTATATTCTATACTCTTACTTGTCGTCCGCCGCCACAACGCCCGGAAGCTCCTTGCCCTCTAAGAATTCCAAGGAGGCGCCGCCGCCGGTAGAAATGTGGCTCATCTTGTCGCCGTATCCCATCTGGTTCACAGCCGCAGCGGAATCGCCGCCGCCAATGATCGTGGTAGCGTCTGTCTCAGCGAGCGCCTTTGCCACCGCAAGTGTGCCGGCCGCCAGGGTCGGGTTCTCAAACACGCCCATCGGCCCGTTCCAGACAACGGTCTTCGCAGACTTTACAGCGTCCGCAAACAGCTTTGCGGACTCCGGTCCAATGTCGCAGCCCTCGCGGTCTGACGGCATATTTGTGGAAGAGTACACCTCTGTGTCCACCGGAGCATCGATGGGGTTCGGGAATTCCTTGATGGTAACCGCATCCACCGGGAGAAGAAGCGTCTTGCCCAGTTTCTTTGCCTTCTCCATCATCTCCTTGCAGTAGTCAAGCTTCTCATTGTCCACCAGAGAGGTTCCGATTTCATACCCCTGTGCCTTCAGGAAAGTGTAAGCCATACCGCCGCCAATGATTAAGGTGTCGCACTTCTCCAGAAGGTTGTTGATTACGTTCAGCTTGTCTGCAACCTTCGCGCCGCCCAGAATTGCCACAAACGGACGCACCGGATTCTCCACGGCATTTCCAAGGAAATTGATTTCCTTCTGCATCAGGTATCCAACTACATTCTCGCCGCCCTTGGCAGTGATGAACTTCGTCACGCCCTCCACAGAAGCGTGTGCCCGGTGAGAGGAACCAAACGCGTCGCACACATACACGTCAGCCAGATCCGCAAGCTCCTTGGAGAACTCCTCGCCGTTCTTGGTCTCCTCCGCCCCGCGGAAACGGGTATTCTGAAGCAGCACCACATCTCCCTCGTTCATTGCGTTCACCGCTGCGGTGGCCGCCTCTCCGGTCACGTGGTAATCTGCCACAAAATTTACTTTCCTGCCCAGCTTCTCGGACAGTCTCTCGGCAACCGGCGCAAGGGATTCTCCCTCGTTCGGACCGTTCTTTACTTTGCCGAGATGGGAGCAGAGAATCACCTTGCCGCCGTCATCAATAAGCTTCTGAATCGTCGGGAGCGCAGCAACAATACGTGTCTCGTCGGTGATTTTTCCCTCCTTCAGCGGCACATTGAAGTCGCATCTCACAAGAACTCTCTTGCCCTTTACGTTGACATCATCAACTGATTTCTTATTTAATCCCATGTCATTCTCCTTCTATACAATAGATTTACGAAAAAGGCCCGGCCCAATCGGCCGGACCTCTCACCGTCTCGAAATTTTTATGTTTCTCTTACTTTAACTCAGAGAAGTATTTAATGGTACGAACCATCTGAGAGGTGTAGCTGTTCTCATTGTCATACCAGGAAACAACCTGTAC
>JAFLRQ010000078.1 GCA_022511395.1 Agathobacter sp.
GGGGCTGTGAAATTTCACAGCCCCGTTTGTCTGTAACAATTCGGTTTATGAATTACGCGCGGGCGTCGTAGTTGTTCTTTTCGCCTACCCGGCGCTCCCATTCTTCACGCTCCTCCCGTTCATGGATCCGTTTCAGGTTCGCGCGGAAACGCGAAGCCATTTTTGAGAGCTCCGCATCCGGGACAAACTGTTTTAAGGTGTCCTCGTCTACGTCGATCCGGTTGTCCATGGTCTTCATGATATCTACAATCTGAATTTCTTTATAAACGGCATTGTTGCTGAGGTCGAAAATCTGGTTGTCCGAGAGACGCAGAACCACCGGACGCATGAAGTCGCTGGTGTTTTCCACGAGGATGATGCCCTTGTCTCCGCTGGAGAGATCTACGCTGGCGGCGCGAGGCACAATGTGGATACACTCGGCGAGCGCGGTTACATTGTTCGGGTGATACACATCCGGAGCGCCCATGAGATCGCGCATTGCCATGATCTCGGATACCGGCTCATACCCCACGCTCATTGCAGTCAGCTGATCAAAGCGGACGGCAACCTTTAACATGTTTACCATGACGCCAAGATCCGGATCCGGAGCGGCAATATGGGACTCAGGGTTATCCATGTGGATAAAGGTCTGCATCAGCGCATATGCCCTCGGGAAAAAGTCGTAGCTGTTCGTGTACATGGAGAGACGATCCAGTCCCCGCTGAAGGGCGTGCCAGATGACCTCCTGATCGTCCTGAGTGATGGCCGGCCCTTTTTCCAGAATGTGCTTCGGAACATAAATGTAGCCGAAGGTGTGGAGGAGCGCCGCGGTAATCACCACCATCTGCTTGCGCGGGGAAAACTTTATATGGCTGGTCATCATCGCCAGAAGGATGGCGGTGCTGATCGCGTGCTTGTACATGAAATCTTCGCCGCTGCGAAGGTTCTGGTTAAAGTTCACGCGATGGTCAAGAGAACCGTAGTGCTTGATAATATCCTGCAAAAACGGGTAGAGAGGGTCGAGCTTCTGCCTCTTTTGGATGAGATCCATGCACTCCTTCAACTTGAACATATACACAGTCTGAAGCTGTTCGAATTCCAGATCCTCTTCCGTGAGAGGGGGAACCGGCTCGGCGGGCTCCAATATGTAAATTCCGATCAGCCCAAAGTTCTTTACGCTGCTGATACCGTTGGTGGAGAGCTGTGAGTTGCGCTCATAAAGCAGGACTCCGTCTTTGTTGTAAATTGGCTTGGCAAGGCGCATCCCTGCCTTTAAATCTTCTGTTTTGACAAAACGCATACGGCCACTCCTTTCTGTATGGCACGGGAAAATCCCTCATATGGAACAATTATATAGTTTTACCATACCACAAATTCTTGAATTGTTCAATCCTCACAATGAAAAAGACAAATATTTTCTCAAAAAACTGCATTGTCCATAATTTGAGATTGATTTGGGTTGAAAATTGTGGTAAAATACCCTCGTTAAGGTTCACAGCGCTTCGCGGCGTAATTTATGAATTAAAGGAGACAGGGATATGGCAAAGAAAGTGGTATTAGCAGGTGCTTGCCGTACGGCTATCGGCAAGATGGGAGGAGCTTTGAGCAACACTCCGGCAGCAGATTTAGGCGCAATCGTGATTAAGGAGGCCTTGAACCGCGCGGGTGTGAAGCCGGAGATGGTCGATGAAGTGAAGATGGGCTGTGTGATTCAGGCAGCACAGGGACAGAATGTGGCACGTCAGGCCTCTATCAAGGCGGGACTGCCGATCGAGGTTCCGGCGATCACGATTAACGTGGTGTGCGGCTCCGGTTTGAAGTGCGTGAATGATGCGGCGACCATGATTCTGGCCGGTGAGGCGGACATCGTAGTGGCAGGCGGTATGGAGAATATGTCCATGGCACCTTACGCGATGACTAAGGCGCGTTTCGGATACCGCATGAACAACGCGACCATCATTGATACGATGGTGAATGATGCGCTGACCGATGCGTTCAATCATTATCATATGATGATTACCGCAGAGAATGTGTGTGACAAATACGGCATTACCAGAGAGGAACTGGACGAGTTCTCCGCAGACAGCCAGCAGAAATGCGAGGCAGCGATCGCGGCGGGCAAGTTCGACGATGAGATTGTTCCGGTTCCGATTAAAGTAAAGAAGGATACCGTGGATTTCGTTAAGGATGAGGGACCACGCCCCGGCACGACCAAGGAGTCGCTTGCGAGCTTAAAGTGCTGCTCAGGCAAGGAGGGAGGACTTGTGACCGCCGGAAACGCATCCGGAATCAACGACGGCGCTGCAGCGATTGTTGTGATGAGCGAGGAGAAGGCCCTTGAACTCGGTGTGAAGCCGATGGCGACATGGGTTGCGGGCGCTCTGGGAGGAGTGGCTCCGGAGATTATGGGTATCGGACCGGTGGCCGCTACAAATAAGGTGCTTGCCAGAACCGGACTTACGATGGACGATATCGACCTGATTGAGGCGAACGAGGCATTTGCGGCTCAGTCCATCGCAGTGGCGAGAGACCTGAAGTTTGATATGAGCAAGGTGAATGTGAACGGCGGCGCAATTGCGTTGGGCCATCCGGTAGGAGCCAGCGGATGCCGTATCCTTGTAACTCTGCTGCATGAGATGCAGAAGCGCGGCTCAAACCGTGGTCTTGCAACTCTGTGTATCGGCGGTGGAATGGGCTGTGCCACCATCGTTGAGAAATACTAATAACAAATCTTTGTCTATAAAATAAATTTTAGGAGGAATTGACATGAAGGTTGGTGTTATCGGCGCTGGCACAATGGGCCAGGGAATTGCAAAAGCGTTTGCCCAGGTAGATGGGTATGAAGTGGCGCTCTGCGACATCAAGGATGAGTGGGCACAGGGCGGCAAGGACAAGATTGCGAAAGGCTACGCAAAGCTTGTTGAGAAAGGCAAGATGACTCAGGAGGCGGTAGACGGGATTCTTGCGAAGATCACTCCGGGCCTGAAAGAGAATCTCTGCGCGGACTGTGATCTGATCGTAGAGGCTGCATTCGAGAATATGGAAGTGAAGAAGACTACCTTTGCGGAGCTGGATAAGATCGCAAAAGCATCCTGCATTTTTGCATCCAACACTTCCAGCCTTTCCATCACGGAGATTGGCAACGGCCTTACCCGTCCGATGATTGGAATGCATTTCTTTAACCCGGCAGACCGGATGAAGCTTGTTGAGGTGATCGCAGGAGTCAACACCCCGGCGGAGACCGTGGAGACAATCAAGAAGATCTCCGTTGAGATCGGCAAGACTCCGGTACAGGTGAACGAGGCGGCAGGCTTTGTTGTGAACCGCATTCTGATCCCGATGATCAACGAGGCTGCTTTCATCAAGATGGAGGGCGTGTCCGATGTCGAGGGTATTGACAGCGCAATGAAGCTCGGTGCGAACCATCCGATGGGACCGTTGGAGCTGGGAGATTTTATCGGTCTGGATATCTGCCTTGCGATCATGGATGTTCTCTACAATGAGACCGGTGACAGCAAGTACCGCGCCTGCCCGCTGATTCGCAAGATGGTGCGCGGCGGCAATCTCGGCGTCAAGAGCGGCAAGGGATTCTATGTGTACAATCCGGACCGCACCAAGACCGCGATGGATGCAATTTAAATTATTATAAATGGAGGAAATTTATATCATGGATTTCACGTTAGACAAGAAACATGAGATGGCCCGCGACCTGTTCAAGCAGTTTGCAGAGGCCGAAGTAAAGCCTCTTGCACAGGAGACTGACGAGACTGAGCAGTTCCCTGCAGAGACGGTTAAGAAGATGGCAAAATACGGATTCATGGGCATTCCCGTTCCGAAGGAGTACGGCGGACAGGGCTGTGATCCTCTCACATACGTGATGTGTGTGGAGGAGCTGTCCAAGGTTTGTGCTACCACAGGCGTTATCGTCTCCGCACACACCTCTCTCTGCATTGATCCGATTATGACATACGGCACGGAGGAGCAGAAGCAGAAATATGTGACTCCGCTGGCAAAGGGCGAGAAGCTTGGCGCGTTTGCGCTGACTGAGCCGGGCGCCGGCACGGATGCGCAGGGCGCGCAGACCAAGGCGGTGTTGGACGGCGATGAGTGGGTGCTGAACGGCTCCAAGTGCTTCATCACCAACGGTAAGGTTGCGGATGTGTACATAGTGATCGCAATCACCAGCGTTACCGAGGACAAGAGAGGCAGGAAAAAGAAGAATTTCTCCGCATTCATCGTAGAAAAGGGTGCTCCGGGCTTCTCATTCGGAACCAAAGAGAAAAAGATGGGTATCCGCGGATCTTCTACCTACGAGCTGATCTTCGAGGATTGCAGAATCCCGAAGGATGCGCTGCTCGGGCCGGAGGGCAAGGGCTTCCCGATTGCAATGCACACGCTGGACGGCGGACGTATCGGTATTGCCGCCCAGGCACTCGGCATCGCAGAGGGCGCGTTGGAGCGCTGCATCGAGTACACCAAGGAGAGAAAGCAGTTTGGCCGTTCCATCGCGGCACAGCAGAATACACAGTTTAAGCTGGCTGATATGGCTACGAGAATCGAGGCCGCACAGCTTCTGGTATACAAGGCTGCAATGGCAAAGGCAACCCAGAAGGTATATTCCATCGAGGCTGCCAAGGCGAAGCTGTTTGCTGCTGAGACTGCAATGGCTGTCACGACCGAAGTGGTTCAGCTGTTCGGCGGATACGGATACATCCGCGAGTACGATGTGGAGCGCATGATGCGCGACGCTAAGATCACAGAGATCTACGAGGGAACCTCTGAGGTTCAGCGTATGGTTATCTCTGGCGCACTGTTGAAGTAGTCGTGGATAAGCAAACAATATTGGAGAAAAGGAGATCATCATACATGAATATCGTAGTATGTATCAAACAGGTTCCGGATACCAAGGGCGGCGTGAAATTCAACCCGGACGGAACCCTTGACAGAGCGGCAATGCTTGCCATCATGAATCCGGACGACAAGGCCGGACTCGAGGCGGCGCTTAGAATTAAAGATGCAACGGGCGCAAAGGTTACTGTGGTTACCATGGGACTTCCGAAGGCTGAAACAATGCTCCGCGAGGCTATGGCGATGGGCGCTGACGAGGCAGTCCTTGTGACGGACCGCGTGCTGGGCGGTGCGGACACATGGGCCACCTCCTCCACGGTCGCAGGCGCGCTCCGCAACATGGAGTATGATCTGGTTATCACAGGGCGTCAGGCCATCGACGGTGATACCGCCCAGGTTGGACCGCAGATTGCAGAGCACTTGGGACTCCCGGTTATCTCTTATGCGGCGGACATCAAGATCGAGGGCAACTCCGTGATCGTTAAGCGCCAGTATGAGGACCGCTACCATGAGATTAAGGCGCAGATGCCGTGCCTGATCACCGCACTTTCCGAGCTGAATGAGCCGAGATATATGACTCCGGGCGGAATCTTCGATGCGTGGGACAAGGAAATGACTGTATGGGGCCGCGCAGACTTAAAGGATGTGGACGATTCCAACATTGGTCTTGCCGGATCACCGACAAAGATCGCAAAGGCCTCCGACAAGGTGCCGAAGGGTGCCGGGGAGAAGGTCAATCTTGATCCTGCAGAATCTGTCAACTATCTGATTGGCAAATTCAAAGAAAAGCACATCATCTAAGATATTTGGAGGAAGAAAATGGGTTTAGAAGAATATAAGGGCGTATATATCTACGCTCAGCAGGTAGATAACAAACTCAGCTCAATTGCGTTTGAGCTGATCGGAAAAGCGAAAGAATTGGCAAGCGATCTGGGAACAGAGGTAACCGCTGTTTTGCTCGGATCGAATGTAAAAGCCCTGGCGGATGAGTTGGGCGAGTACGGCGCTGACAAGGTGATTGTGGTTGACAATCCTGTTCTTGAGACCTACCGCACAGAGCCCTATGCGCAGGCGCTCACCGCGGTTATTAACGAGTATAAGCCGGAGATCATGCTGGTCGGAGCAACTGCAATCGGCCGTGACTTAGGTCCGACCGTTTCCGCGCGTGTGGCCACCGGACTTACCGCAGACTGCACCAAGCTGGAGATTGGAGATTTCCCGCTGCAGGCGACACCGGGGAAGGAAGATGAGCAGAAGCACAATCAGCTGCTCATGACCCGTCCGGCATTCGGCGGCAACACGATCGCAACGATTGCATGCCCGGACAACCGCCCGCAGATGGCGACTGTTCGCCCGGGTGTTATGCAGAAGCTGCCGAAGGAGGCAGGCCGCAAGGCTGAGGTGATAGATTTTGCTCCGGTGCTTGAGGAGAATAATCGTTATGTAGAGATCATGAATATCGTGAAGGCGGTCGGCAATGTAAAGAATATCATGGAGGCCAAAATTCTGGTGTCCGGCGGCCGCGGTGTCGGCAGCAAGGAGAATTTTGCAATTCTTCAGGATCTCGCAGATGTGCTCGGCGGAATGGTGTCCTGCTCTCGCGCGGTAGTTGAGAACGGCTGGCTGGCACAGGATTATCAGGTAGGACAGACCGGAAAGACGGTTCGTCCACAGATCTATTTCGCAATCGGTATTTCCGGAGCGATCCAGCATGTAGCAGGTATGGAGGAAGCTGATCTGATCGTCGCAATCAACAAGGATGAGGATGCTCCGATCTTCGATGTGGCGGACTATGGCATAGTCGGAGATCTGAACAAGATCGTCCCGATGCTCACAGCAGCTCTCAAGGCTGAGATGGGCAAGTAATCCGGTATTTGGATAAATGATGACCCCCGCGGCAGGACCGCGGGGGATTTTTTACTTCTTTTTCTTTTTTTTGCGAAAGATCCTGTTCCATATGGTTCGGAGCGGATGCCGGAGCTTGTCCTTCAGCCTGTCTAAATCGTTGCGGAGCTTGAGGTTTTCTTCTGCAAGCTGTTCGTTTTTTCGATAGAGATCCACGGTCACTGTGGTGACGAAGGTAAACATATCGTCCGTAATTCGCTCATTTACCGGCTGCCATTTCACAACATCTTCGATGGCATTGGAGAACAGAGGAGCGTCATCGCCGATGTACTCGCGCACAACGCGGCGGTTGCTCTCCTCGTACTTCTCTAAAAGCGTCCGCGTCTCATCTGCAGAGAGCATCCAGGGTTTTTCTGCGTCCGACTGGTTGGAGCTTCTCCGTATCATGGAGGAAAAATAACTGAATTCATCGGCATCCAATGTGATATTTCGGTTGAGGCTTCTCTTCATTTCAAGGAAGTTGCCTTTCAGAGCGTTATTGATCTCGCGCTCCGGATAACCAAACGGTGCAGTGATATCCATGCCCACCGCATCCATAAAATCCAGATAAATCGAGTTTTCAATCCAGGTTGAGGGCTCGAAACGCCGTACCGTGATATGGTCCTTGCCGACCATGTCCGCGATTTTGTCAAGCGTGCCGGCGTAGTCTGTGCGCAGCGGAACGCGGGCAAAATTATTTTCATAATATTCTTCAAAGGTTTTGCTAAGGGTAGCGGACTTCACACGCTGGTTCCACTGCGAGATGAGATAGCTGTCCTGTCGGCGCAGGTATACGATGACCTGAATTTCGTAACCGTGTATTTTGGCATCCTCCATCAAAAGCTCCAGCGGATTGATGCGCGCATAATTGATTGCGCGCCAGCAATCCTCATCCGTCAGTATTACTTTGTCATATTTGGACAGACTACCGTGTAAGATGGAAAAGCCGGTTTCCAGCCGCTCCTGAAACTTTCGTTCCTGTTTCGGACTCACTGTCTGGGTGGCGGGACCGGCGAGGAGAAAATGCGCATTGCGCACGATTTTGACGCGCGGATAGCTAAACGGCATAATCGGGAAATCGTAGCCGTGTTTGTGCAGCAGCTTGCGGTTAAGCCGGCAGAACTTCTGGATGGATGAGGTTGCCGTCTTGGTTGTTCCGATATGAAAATATACGGTTGCCATGGGAGATCGCCTTTCTGAATTCTTGCTTGTACCTAAAGTTACTTTGTTTTGATATTGTAACATATTTTATAAAAACTAAGCAATCTTTTTTTATGATGCCAGTCAGTGGAAAAAGATCTCTTGATCCTGCAAAATGGTGTTGCGACTTTTGGGACATGGGGGTAAAATAGTAGGGAAAGTTCATCAAATATCAGGCTCAGCATATGCTGTGCCGGTGAGGAGAGAAAAATGCGTAAAACGAAAATCATCTGTACGATTGGACCGGCGAGTGAGACGGAGGAAGTGCTGACACGGATGTGCAAGGCGGGAATGGATGTGGCAAGACTCAACTTTTCCCACGGCACCCATGAGGAACAAAAGACAAAAATTGATCTGATTAAGAAGGTGCGCGAGGCGCTTGATCTGCCGATCTCCATTATGCTGGATACAAAGGGACCGGAATATCGGATTAAGACGTTTGAGCAGGGCTCGATTATACTGAAAGAGGGGGACCGGTTCACCCTCACAACGGAGGATATTGTCGGCAATCAGGAGCGGGTGGCGGTCACTTACAGCAAGCTGGTGGACAACCTAAACATCGGAGACCGCGTTCTGATCAACAACGGATTGATTATTCTTGAGGTTGAGGAGTTAAAGGAGAAGGATGCCGTGTGCCGTGTGCTGGCAGGGGGCACGCTCTCAAACCAAAAAAGTATGAATTTCCCGAATAAGGTCATGGACAATGAGTACCTGAGTGAACAGGATAAGAAGGATCTGCTCTTTGGAATTGAGAATGATGTGGATTTTGTGGCGGCGTCGTTTGTGTCATCCAAGCAGGATGTCGTGGATCTGAGACATTTTTTGGACGAAAACGGCGGCGAGGATATTGATATTATTGCAAAGATTGAGAACCGCGCGGGCGTGGATCATGTGGAGGAAATCTGCGAGATTGCAAACGGAATCATGATTGCGCGCGGCGATCTGGGTGTGGAGATCCCGGGAATGGAGGTTCCAGCAATCCAGAAGTACCTGATCAACAAATGCCGTCTGATGGGCAAGCGTGTCATCACTGCGACGGAGATGCTGGAATCCATGATCCACAATCCGCGTCCGACCCGCGCGGAGCTCTCGGACGTGGCGAATGCGGTTTATGACGGTTCTTCTGCGATTATGCTTTCCGGCGAGTCGGCGGCGGGCAAGTACCCGGTTGAGTCTGTGCGCAACATGGCGGAAATTGCGGAGTACACGGAAAAACAGATCGATTATGTCAAGCGTTTTCAGTCCACGGAATTCCAGATTGCCAGCATTCTGGACGCCATTTCCCATGCGACCTGTGCCATGGCGATCGACGTGCAGGCAAAGTGTATTGTGGTGAGCTCCCTGACCGGACGCACGGCGCGCATGGTCAGCCGTTTTCGCTGTCCGGTGGACATTGTCGGAATGACAACCTCCGAGAAGGCTTGGCGCAAGCTCAACCTGAGCTGGGGCGTGAAGCCGGTGCTCTGCGAGGAGTTCAACTCGATGGAGGTTATGTTTTACCATGCCATCAAGCGCACGCAGGAGGTCTGCGGTCTGGAAAAGGGCGACATTGTGGTGCTGACCGGAGGACTCATCAACGGAAAGACCGGAAACACAAATGTAATCAAGGTAGAGCGGGTGTAAAACTCTTTACTTTTTTACAGACTTGCATTATAATGTCTATGTTTCTTTATGCAGGGGCGGCAGAGGCGGTTACACTGACCATCCGGTATGGAAGTGATTTCGAAATCTGTTTTCCCGTAAATCTGCGGAAGAAATAATAAAAATACACTGTATTCCCGCTGGGAAACGGAAGTAGGAGGTAAATTGAATATGGAAGTGATGGAAACA
>JAFLRQ010000079.1:0-7896 GCA_022511395.1 Agathobacter sp.
CAAAACGAAATGCGACTTTTTTTTGACAGCCGCCCTTTTCTGCTTGAATAACAATCGCTAACGATATATACTTGAAGTACCGCTAGCGGTTATAAATCTCTAAAGAGGAGGATAAATGGCAGATAAACTATGTTTGCCATATGTAAATTGTATATCATCCATTATTGCCGCACCTGATTATATTGGAGTGAATCCTAACGAGACAGATGCCAGCTTTGAACTGGTTAAAGTAATGGCTAAAAATGTCCAAATAGGCATCAAGCTTGATACCAAAGACAATTATCTTTATGTTGCAACATTACATACTATTACAAATGGTAAATTGCAGCATGGGATAGCAAACGGCAGACTGAAAAAGATTTGACATCTTAGAATATTTTTAATATAATGAAGATACAATAAATTGGATCGCAAAGGTCGGAAAGGCTCCCGACACACTCGCAAGAGTACCTGAGATGATGGATACGCCGCCCATCTTGTGATTCAGTAAAACGCAAGGTGCCTTCATTTAAGAAGGCATCTTTTGTTTACTTTGATTATAAGGCTGCGCTCAGATCTCCATCGTGACCCTCATCTCCGCCTCTGCCTCCTGCTTGAACTCCTCGAGCTGTACGGGACTTAAAACGGGAAGCTCTTCAAGGTCGTGCACGCCAAAGCTGCGCAGAAATTCCTCGGTGGTGCCAAACAAAAGCGGGCGCCCCGGCGCGTCCAGCCGTCCCAGCTCGCACACCAGATTGTACTCCACCAGCTTATTCACAGCGTGATCGGAGGAGACGCCGCGGATCTTCTCGATCTCCTGCTTGGTCACCGGCTGTTTGTAGGCAATGATCGAGAGGGTTTCAAGGAGCACGTCCGTCAGCACGCGGTGCTTAGGCTGCTTGGCAATACGGATCAGATACTCGTACATCTCGCTTTTGGTGCACATCTGATAAGCCCCGTCAAGCTCCAGGATGGAGACGCCGCGGTCCGCCTGTTCCCACTCCGCCATCATCTCCTCGATGATCGCCTTGGTCTGATTTTTATCAAGTTCAATGGTCTCCGCAATCCGTCCGAGATCAACCGATTCCCCCATCGTAAACAGAATTGCCTCGATAATTGCTTTGTAGTTTTTTTCTTCCATAACATTACCCCTTAGGCAGCAATCCTTGAATCAATTCGTATATCGTCAAAGATATGTTCCTGAGAAATGTAAATCTTTCCCATCTTGATCAGCTCCAAAACCGCGAGAAATGTCACAATAATCTCGACCTTGCCGGGCTGCTCCTCCAGAAGGCTGCGGAAGCTGAAATGCGCGTGCTTTGCGGCGTACTCCTCAAGCTCCGCCATCTTCTCCTCCAGCGATACCTCCTCCTTCTCGATCCTGCCAAATTTCGAGCGCACGGGGTCAATCTTGTCCTTCTGCTTTTTCATGATGTTCTTGAATATGTAGTTGAGCTTTGCAAGCGTCACGTCGGAGATCAGCTCCTCCATATTGATCGGCTCCTCGTAAGCGAGAACCTCCGCCGGAATCGTGGGCTCCTTGAACAGCACGCGCTGGGCGTCAATCTGGCGGTCCTTGAGCTCGTAAGCCATGCATTTGTACATCTTGTACTCCAGAAGCTGCCGAACCAGCTCTGCGCGCGGATCCTCCTCCTCGGTCTCCTCCTCCGGGTCGGCCGGGAGCAGCATGCGCGACTTGATGTCGATCAGCGTCGCCGCCATCACAAGAAATTCGCTGAGGACGTCCAGATCCTGCCTCCTCATCTCAGCGATGTACTCCATGTACTGCGCCGTGATCTCCACAATCGGAATATCGTAAATATTGACTTTGTTCTTATCCAAAAGGTGTAAAAGCAGATCCAACGGTCCCTCAAACACCTGCAGCTTCACATTCAGATCCATAGCTTGTCCTCTCTCCTTCAACTCTGACATCATAACATGATATAGTGGAAAAAGCAAGTAGGCATTACTATATTTTGTGTTTTTGTAAAAATATCACAACAGCGGCGCCATGAGCTTTAAGACTCCGTAAAACTGCCGGATGAAGAAATGGCGGTTTCTTGCCTCCTCCGCCGTGACCGAATGGCTCTCCTCCACCGCTGCAAGAAAATCCTCCTTCACCTGCAGCACGGCGTGCGCCCGATACAGAAAGGCGCCGCACTCAAAGTGCAGGCAGAGGCTCCGGTAATCCAGATTGATCGTGCCAACCACTGCGTACACATCGTCCACCACAAAGCATTTGGAGTGCACAAAGCCGGGCGTGTACCTATAAATCTTGACCCCTCCCCGGATCAGCACCGAAAAATAGGACTGCGTCAGCAGATACACCATCTTTTTGTCCGGAATTCCCGGCACCATAATCCGCACATCCACGCCGGACTTCGCCGCGTTCACAAGCGCCGTCGTCATCTCCGACCCCGGGATCAGGTAGGGCGTAAAAATATAGACATAGTCTCTGGCGCGGTTGATCAGGTTCAGATACACATTTTCGCCGACGTACTCATAGTCCATCGGCGAGTCCCCGTATGGCTGGATATAGCCCTTTGAACCGCCGGCAGGCATTTCCTCTTCTCCGGCTTCCTCTGCCGGGGCCGCCTCCGCAGATCTGCCCGCATGTGGATGGTATTTGCCGCAGTCCTCGCCCTTTCCTGTGATATAGCACCACATTTCCAAGAACATGGTGGTGAAGCTCCACACACAAGCCCCCTCCATGCGGATGCCGGCATCCTTCCAGTAGCCGAACCTTCTGGTGGCGTTGATGTACTCGTCCGCAAGGTTGAAGCCGCCGGTGTACGCAATCCGTCCGTCCACCACCGCAATCTTTCGGTGATCCCGGTTGTTCATAATCACGGACAGGAACGGGCGGAACGGGTTGAAGGAAACGCTCTCGATCCCGCTTGACGCAAAGGTGCGAAAATATTTGGGCGGCAGGGTGCGGATACAGCCCACGTCGTCATAGATGACCCGGACCAGAACTCCGGACTTCGCCTTTTCCTCCAGAATCGCAACAATTGCATCCAGCATTTCACCGGGCTCCATGATAAAATACTCAAGAAAAATAAACTGCTCGGCGCTCTTTAAATCCTCGAGAAAGCGCGGAAACAGCGCCTCACCGCTCGGAAAGTACTCGGTTGCCTCCTCGCGGTAAAGCGGAAATTTTGCATAGTCTGTAATATATTTGCTGTGCTGCGCCGCGTCCGGGCTCTCCTTTTTAAGCGCCTCCCGCACCGCCGCATCCTCCACACGCAATCCGGCAAATTCCTCCGCCAGCGCTCCCATTTCCCGGCGCGTCCGGCGCGTCAGCTCCGAGCGGCCGAACAGGAAAAAGGCGGGAATTCCGAACACCGGCAGAGACAAGATCAGAAAAATCCACGAGAGCTTGTAGGCGGTGCGTATCTCCTTGTTTGCAATGTGGAGCGACAGCAGCACGGCAACGACAATAAACACAATGTTGATTGCCGAGTTTGCAGCTTTTGTGTTGTAAAGCATGTAGACCAGCCAGAAGAATTGCAGGCAGATAATCAAAATACCCAGTGTGAAATTTCCGAACAGTTTATTTGCCAAATGCCTCATCTTTCTTCCTCCTGCCGGTTTGCTCCCTACCGGTATTTTATACAAAATCCATCAATTTATCAACATTGAGTATTCCCCAGGCGCTCCCCTGCCACTCCTGCGAGCGGGTGGATTCATAGAGCATAAGCTTTAAATGCTCCGGGCGCAGCATTGGATTCTTTTCCAAAGCGAGCGCCAGCGCGCCGCTCACGACGGGAGTTGCCATGGAAGTCCCACTCTTGTAAACATAGCGGTTTCCCTGATTGCCGAGACTCAAAATGTTGGTTCCGGGAGCCAGAATTTCCGGCTTTACAATACAGCATGGAGTCGGCCCCTTGCCGCTGTAGCCCCGCGGCATACTCCTGCCCCCCTGCTGGTCGTCGCTTGCCCCCACGGTAATCACCTTCCTCGAAATGCCCGGCACCGTGACGGAACCGTCCCTTGGTCCGTTGTTTCCAGCGGCAGTCACCACTACGACATTTTGATCCCATAGCGCCTCCAGCGCTTCCATAATCTGTATCTGCTCAACATCGTCAGCTCCCGGCAGAAATCCCACGGAAAAATTGACCACGCGAATCCGATATTGTTCCCGGTTGTCCAAAACCCACTGCAGTGCTGAGAGCACGCGGTCCGTCTTGCCGTTTCCCGCAGAGTCAAGCACCCGCAGCGCAACCAACTGTGCCCCCGGCGCCATCCCCTGCACCTGCCCACGGCTGCTGTGCCCGCTTCCACAGAGAATGCCCGCCACATGTGTCCCGTGTCCGTTCGGATCGCACGGCTGCTCCCTGCCATCCACAAAATCCTGATAGGCGATCACACGCCCCGATAGGTCCGCGTGCATTGCAACGCCGGAGTCAATGGCCGCAATCCTTATCCCGTTTCCGCTGTAACCCCGCCGGTACACCTCTCTGGCCTCCACCAGTCTTTTCACTCGATTCATGCATGCTCCGAAAAAATCGTTCTCATCCTATAGTATGGCGCGTTTTCTCTCAAGGTGTACCATCGAGTAGGGGAAATTTTCCCCTACTCGCCGCGCGGGGCGCAGGCAGCTCTTGCTGCCAATTTCCTTTTGCGCCCCTGCGCATAAAAAAAAGCCCCGCATGGGGGCTTTTTACATATCCTATCTCTTGTCTGCCGGAACATCCTTGATGGAGAAGCTGATTCTTCCCATCTTGTCTTTGCCAAGACAGATCACTGTCACCTGATCGCCCAGCGTGAGGACATCCTCCACGCGGTTGATGCGCTCCTTTGCAATCTTGGAAATGTGCACCATTCCCTCTTTGCCCGGCGCAAACTCCAAAAACGCGCCGAACTCCTTGATGCTCACGACTGTGCCCCGGAAGATCTGTCCCTCCTCGAACTCCATCGTGATGATCTCGATCATCCGGATTGCCTCCGCGATCATCGCCTTGTCGGTTCCGCACACGGACACCGCACCGTCATCGGTAATGTCAATCTTCACTCCGGTTCTGGCAATAATCTCATTGATGGTCTTGCCCTTCTGGCCTACCACATCGCCGATCTTCGCCGGATCGATCATGATCTGCTCAATCTTCGGCGCCCACGGGCTGAGCTCCTTGCGCGGCTCCGCAATCGCCTTGCTCATGACCTCGTCCATAATGTAGAGGCGCGCCTCCCTTGTGCGGGCAATGGCCTCCTCGACAATCGGTCTGGTCAATCCGTGAATCTTGATATCCATCTGGATCGCAGTGATGCCGTCATGCGTGCCGGTCACCTTGAAATCCATATCTCCGAAAAAGTCCTCGAGTCCCTGAATATCCGTCAGGACAAGGTAATCATCATCGGTTTCTCCTGTCACAAGTCCGCAGGAAATACCCGCTACCATCTTTTTGATCGGAACGCCTGCCGCCATCAGAGCCATGCAGGATGCGCAGGTGGACGCCATGGAGGTGGAGCCGTTGGACTCAAAGGTCTCGGACACCGCACGGATGGCATAGGGGAACTCCTCCGCTGAGGGAAGCACCGGAACCAGCGCGCGCTCCGCAAGCGCACCGTGACCGATCTCACGGCGTCCCGGTCCGCGGCTGGGCTTGGTTTCACCCACCGAGTAGGACGGGAAATTATAGTGATGCATATAGCGCTTGGTCGTGACATTCTCATCCAGTCCGTCAATCTTCTGCACCTCAGACAGCGGTCCTAATGTTACAACGTCACAAATCTGCGTCTGTCCGCGCGTGAACATGGCGGAGCCATGCACTCTCGGGATCAGATCGACCTCTGCCGCGAGCGGACGGATCTGGTCAATTGCGCGTCCGTCCGGGCGCTTGTGATCCTTTAAGATCATCTTGCGGACGGTCTTTTTCTCGTACTGGTAAACTGCCTCATCGAGCACCGCAAGCCACTCCTCGTTCTCTGCGAAGGCCTCCTGCAGCTTCTCGGTGATCTCGCGGATATTCTCTTCTCTCTTCTGCTTTTCGTCTGTGAAAACAGCCTCTTCCATCTGCTCCGGCGGAATGATTTCGCGGATGGCTGCAAACATCTCCTCAGAAATTGCGCAGCTTGTGTAGGTGTGCTTTTCTTTTCCTACCTCTGCGCGGATCTGGTTGATAAACGCAATGATTGTCTGGTTGATCTCGTGGCACTTGTAGATGGCCTCGATCATCTTCGCCTCCGGGATCTCGTTTGCCCCCGCCTCAATCATGATGACCTTCTCCGACGTGGACGCAACCGTAAGCTCAAGATCTCCCTCGTCCCAATCCTTCTGCGAGGGGTTGACAATGAACTCCCCGTTCACCATGCCCATCTGGGTCATTGCGCAGGGACCGTCAAAGGGAATATCGGAAATGGTGGTCGCAAGAGCCGAGCCAATCATGGCAACCAGCTCCGGACGGCACTCCGGGTCAACAGACATCACCAGATTGTTCAAGGTGACATCGTTGCGGTAATCCTTCGGAAACAGCGGGCGCATCGGGCGGTCAATCACGCGCGCGGTGAGCACGGAATTTTCGGAAGCCTTGCCCTCCCGCTTGTTGAAGCCTCCCGGGATCTTGCCCACGGAGTACATTTTCTCCTCGAACTCAACGCTGAGCGGGAAAAAGTCAATTCCATCCCTCGGCTTGTCCGATGCCGTGGCGGTGGACAACACAGTGGTATCGCCGTAACGCAGCAGAGCTGCTCCGTTCGCTTGGGCGCATACTCTCCCGATATCCACGGTAAGGGTTCTTCCGCCAAGCTCCAATGAATAACTTTTGTACATACTCTCTCCTTTATTCTCCAAAAACCAAAATAAGAGCGGAATGAATTCACCCCGCTCTTTACAATTACTTTCTAAGACCCAGACGCTCAATTAGTGAACGATATCTCTCGATATCAATATCCTTTAAATAAGACAGTAATCCACGCCTCTGTCCGATCATCTTTAACATACCCCGTCTGGAATGGTGATCCTTCGGGTTTGCCTTCAAATGCTCGGTGAGCTCCTGAATTCTCGCGGTCAAAACCGCAACCTGAACCTCCGGAGAACCGGTGTCGTTCGGTGTCCTGCCATACTCTGCAATAATTGCCTGTTTCTTTTCCTTTGCTATCATGTTATCCTCCTTCTTATCCTTACGCCCTGCGCCCAGCAAAAGGTCGGAGTGTCCTTCTACCGAGGAGCGGGCTAAACCATACCGTTTTAATATAGCATAGTTTTACATGCTTGTAAACATTTTTTTATGGCAAGTAGCTTACCACGCAGATCGGTGTGCGGTAAAATGCGTTGGACACCTTGATTCCGGTGCGCACGCCGCTGGCATGAACGATCTGTCCGTTGCCGATATAGATTCCGACATGGCCGATCCTTCCTCCGCTTCCGTAGAAGAACAGGTCTCCCGGACGCGCCTCGCTGGATTTGATCCTTGTTCCGTATGACGGCTGGGAACCGGAGTGATGCGGCAGTCTGACACCGTAGTGCTCATAAACCTTCATGGTAAATCCGGAGCAGTCGACTCCGCGTGTAAGGCTTGTCCCACCCCACACATAGCGGTTTCCGACAAACTGCAGCGCGTACTGCACCAGATCCACGCGAACATCCGACACGCCGTTGCCGTAGCGCAGTTCCTTGATGGTCAGCGCTGTGGGAAGCATCAGGGAAATCTCGACAAACTCACCGGAAACATAGCCGGTGAGGTTGTCCACCTCAACTTCGTACCAGCCATCCTTTTCGCCGCTGACGACAAGCTCCTCGCCGTCGCCGACCAGCGCAAGAATGCTGGACTCCGTGGTCGCGTCCTCCCGGACACGCAGCGTGGCGGTCTTTACCTTTGCAACCGTCAGCACCTCTGCCGCCGCAATTGCGAACGCCTCATCTCCCGTAATAATATAATCCGCATTGACATAGCCCTCAACCTTGCCGGAGGTGATCTG
>JAFLRQ010000079.1:7996-9306 GCA_022511395.1 Agathobacter sp.
CATGTCTGCCGGAAGTCCCTGACCGACCTTTGTGAGCCCGATGTCTGCCACCTCAACCACCATAGTATCCATCATTACATCAGAAATGCCTGCCGTCACATTCAGCGAAACCAGACTGTCGGTGCCAAACGCGGACGCAATCCCTGCCAGAGGAATATCCGATACAGGATAATTGGCAGGCGGGGCCGAATTTTTGCTGACGGAACCTGCCGAAACTGCCGTAAGCACAGCCGTCAGAACCAACACACCGCCGATACGTTTCTTCATCTGCTCACAGATCTTCATGGATCAAATCCTCCCCTGTCATGGATTTCTTCTGTAACCGATGATCAGTATAGCAAGTTTTTGTAATATTGTCAACTATTCCGTAATATTTTTGTAATAAAATTTTGTAATATTTTCGTAATATGTTTTCGAGCGCTCTGTATCCCTCTCCATCTGGGCCTGCAAATCCGCCACAGAGGCAAACTTCTGCTCCGGCCTGAGAAAGCTTAAAAGCTCTACGGTGAGCGTCTGCCCGTACAGATCTCCGTCATAGCCTATGATATGTGTCTCCGCCCCAATCGTACCGCTGTCGTTGACCGTCGGCTTGCTCCCGACATTGGTGACGGAGGGCCAAACCTCTTCTCCGATGCGGATCCGGCTGACATACACTCCGTTCTGCGGCACCAATTTTTCCGGCGGGATCTGCATATTCACCGTCGGGAACCCGATGGTGCGCCCAAGCTGCCGATCGCGGACGACCTCGCCGCGCAGAAAAAACGGATAGCCTAAAAGGCGGTTTGCCTTTTCGATATTGCCTTTTTCGATCTCCTCCCGCACAAACGAGCTGCTGATATCCCTGCCGTCCTCCTGAATTTTTTTCAGGACAATCAGCTCATAGTCAAAGCGCCCGGCAAAGTCTGCAAGAACCGATGTATCCCCCGCCCGCTTGTGCCCGAAGCGGAAGTCCTCCCCCGCCACAATGCAGCGCACGGAAAACGCCTCCACAATCCAGCGGATGAAGTCCTCGGGCTCCATGCTCATGATCTGCGGCGTGAATGGGCACTCGTAGAGATAGTCCACACCCGTTCTGGCAAAAATCCATCTCTTTTCCTCGTTGGTGGTAAGAATCTTCACGTCCTCATCGCCCGCTCTCTGACGGGGCGGGATGTCGAAGGTAAACACAAGCGCCTTTGCCTTGTGCTCACTTTTTTTTGCCAAAAGGTTCTCGATCAATAGCTCATGCCCGCGGTGAAGGCCGTCAAATTTGCCGAGGGTAACCACCGTCGGCTCACTGATTGTAAATTTAAGATTATTTCTGATATATT
>JAFLRQ010000008.1:0-28742 GCA_022511395.1 Agathobacter sp.
TGGCGCTGTTGGTAACCTCCAGGGCAATGTCGGAGGCATACATCTTGGCCATGGCAGCCTCCGTGGAATAAGGCTCGTGAGCCTCCTTCAGCTCCGCAGCGGAGTAAACTAAGAAGCGGGCGCAGCGCAGCTTGGTTGCCATATCGGCCAGCTTGAAGCCGATCGTCTGCTGGAAGCCGATGGGCTTGCCAAATTGGACTCGCTCCTTCGCATAGGAAACGGCATTCTCGTAAGCGCCCTGAGCAATACCCAGTGCCTGCGCGGCAATGCCGATGCGTCCGCCGTCCAGGGTAGCCATGGCAATTTTAAAGCCCTGCCCTTCCTTGCCCAGAAGGTTTTCCTTGGGAACCTTCACATTGTTAAAGATCAGCTCTGCCGTGGAGGAGGAGCGGATGCCCATTTTATCATAATGGTCGCCGAACTCAAAGCCTTCCCAGCCCTTTTCCACAATAAAGGCAGATATGCCTCTTGTCCCAATATCGGGGGTAGTGACGGCGAAAACTACATAGGTGTCAGCCTTTGGGGCATTCGTAATGAATATTTTCCCTCCGTTGAGCAGGTAATGGTCACCTTTGTCCACTGCAGTGGTTTCCGTACCGCCGGCATCGGAGCCTGCATTGGGCTCGGTCAGGCCAAACGCGCCGATTTTCTCACCCTTGGCCAGCGGAACCAGATATTTCTGCTTCTGCTCCTCTGTTCCAAAGGCAAAGATCGGCCAGGAACCCAGAGAAACATGGGCGGACAGGATGACGCCGGTACCGCCGTCCACACGGGCCAGCTCCTCTACTGCGATGGCGTAGCTCAAGACATCCAACCCGGCGCCGCCATACTCTTTGGGATAGGGAATGCCCATCAGCCCCATCTCCGCCAGCTTTTTCACGGCTTGCATGGGAAACTCGTTTTCCTGATCCAGCATGAATGCAATGGGCTTGACCTCTTCCTCAGCAAACTGCCGGACTTTTGCCCTTAATGACTCGTGGGCTTGCGTAGTTTGATACAACATGCGAATACCTCCTTTTTTATATTACTTCAACACCTTCTTATACGGTGCAAGCATCCCATCATTCATTTTATTTCCCATTTTCGACTTTATTTTCGGCGAGGAAAGCAGCGCTCCCACCAGATACATCTTCATCAGCGTCCCCTTCTTTTTCTGCGGGAAATCATACTGGCCGTGCTGCTTGTAAAATTTATGGTCTGCTTTCATCATTCCCTGCATCAGGTAGATTAAATCGCGAAATATTTTCATACCGCCGACGCCGTAAAAGTTCTTTGGCTGGACATAGCGATACCGCAGGGCATACACCAGCGTTTTTGCAAGCCTGTCAATGGCAGCATCCGGGTCTGTCTCGTCTGTCGCCACGCCCGCAAGGAAATTGCCGCCCACTTCGGCGCGCCCCTCTATAATCATCTGCAGGTTAAATTCCCTGCTGTAATCTCCGCTGACCAGGTATCCCATGGGCATACCCATTGTGACTGTGCGGTGGCCGTTGCAGAACTGTCGGTCGTCATACTGCTTAAATACGGCTCCCATCGAATGGTCCTGTATCGTAAACGCGTAAATGATGGCCGCACCGCCCTGAATATCGTTTCTCAGAAACTCATCAAATCCGTCTTTGTAAATGCACTTGCCGGAAACCGCACAGTTAAAGCAGCCCAGGCAGCCGCCGGAAAACGGATATTCGCGGATATTCACAACACGGCTCTGCAGAGGCAATACCCTTTGAAACCGGTCGATCATTTTTCGAAGCTGGGCGTCCTGCGGACGGCAGTCCGTTACAATGACCACCTGCTTCCCGCGCACCGTCTTTTTCTCCTTATCTGCTATCGCCCTGTCAGAAGATGCCGCAGCTTTTTTCGGCACATGAACCTTTACATGCGCTGCGGGCCGGGACGGCTTTGGAAGCGGCTCATAGCTGTCCTTCTTCATACACCACTGGACATATCTGAAAAAACGCTTCGCCTCCTGCTGCCCTCTTGCCGTCAGCAGATCATCCATATCGGCAGAAAATCCCTTGATGAACTTCATCCCCATATCCTGACAGTTGTCCTGAATGTAGCGATGCGCCGTCACATCATAAAAGTGTTTCGATGTGGTAATCTGCGTGGCAAATTTTCCGGCCAAGTCAACGCCTGACGCCTTCACCAGCTCCACAAACCGATGAAGCTGGCTGGGCGCAATAAATGTGTAAACCGGGTAGGAAAACAGGATCAAATCTGCCGCTTCCAGTTCCTTCACCGCCTCAGAAAAATCCTCCTGAAGCACCCTGATCCGCTGCCCTGCGTGCAAAACCTGAAATTTGTGCTCCGGAAAGCATTTTTCCAGATACAATACCGTCTGCAGTGTAATACTGTATTTTCCCTTCGGACTTCCGTTAATTACTAAGATGTTCATGACAGTGTATCCTCCCAGTTTGATTTTGACAGGTCGATAAAAACTACAGGCATGCCTTATAAATTTCGATGATATCCTCCACCATCAACGGAACATACGCATTGCGTAAAGAGCTGACTTTGTCGGCGTGCTCCGCCATTTTGCGGAAATTCTCTTCGTTGATATTCAGCTCGGTCAGTGTCATGGGTATGCCGACCTCCTTGAAGAAGCTCTCCAGCTTGTCTATACCCAGACGGGCAAGCTGCGCGTCGTCGCTTCCCTCCAGCCCCCAAACATTGCGTGCAAATTTTGCAAAGCGCGCGGTGACAGACGGGTCTTTGGCGAGAATATAGCGCATCCATCTGGGGGTGAGGATTGCCAGGCCCACGCCGTGGGTAATGTCATAATAGGCAGACAATTCATGCTCCATTGCATGGCACGGCCAGCCGGTAGCCTGTTTGCCATATCCGGGAATGCCTGAGCAGGCGATGGAGGAATCCCACAAGAGATTCGCGCGGGCGCTGTAATTGTCAGGCTCCTTCAAGGCAATCGGCAGATTGTGAATCACTGATTTTAAGATCGACTCCGCAATCCCCTCACTGAGGTCGCTGTCATCCGTGCGGGAGAAATAGTTTTCCATGATGTGGCTCATGATGTCGGCCGAGCCCGCGGCGGTCTGGTATGCGGATACGGAGAAGGTATAGGTCGGATCGCATATGGATACCGTCGGATAACAGAACACGCCGCCCAGCTTTTCGTTTGTAGTCATATTTGAGATGACGGCGTTTGCGTCAAACTCGGAGCCTGTGGCGCTGAGCGTGATAATGTCCACAAGCGGCAAAGCCTTGCGAATCTTATTCGCCGTTTCTACCATTTCCCAATAATCGCCGTCGTAGAGCGCGCCGGTGGCGATCGCTTTGGCGCAGTCCACCGTGCTTCCGCCGCCCACGGCTAAGATCACATCGATGCTGTGATCCCTGCAAAGCTTGGCGCCGCGCTCCACCGATTCGATCCGGGGATTCGGCTCGACACCTGCACATTCCGTCACCACAAAACCGTTCGCGTTCAAGATCTCCATGACCGTGTCGTAAAGTCCGGTTTTTTTGATGGAGCCTCCGCCGTAGACCAGCAAAACCTTTTTGCCGTATCGGTTTAAGACATCTGCAAGATTCTTTACCTGTCCCTCTCCAAAGAACACCTCCGTTGGGATAGCATGTCTGAAGTTTACCATAGTTTTACCCTCCTAAAAATAATTGTTGCTTTATTACTTAAGCCATGGCGCATAGTGTACCACGCTCGGATCGATATGCCCCGGATCGGGGGAACATGTGCGAACCATCATGGCTTTTAGTTCATCATTCATCTGATTGATCACCTGCGCGACGCCCTGGGGGCCGCTTTCATCGTAGGCAGGCATCAGCGCGCGTCCGACACAGACAAGGTCCGCCCCCAGCGCCAACGCTTTGAAGGCATCAAAACCGTCCTCAATGCCGCCGTCTGCGATAAGCAGGAAATCATCGCCCACCGCTTTTCTGACTTCAGGGAGAAGCATATAGGGCGGCGCTGCCCAGCGCATCAGCCCGTTGTGATGGCTCATAATGACGCCTGCACACCCCAGCTCCTTTGCCCTGAGCGCATCCTGTACACTGAGCGCGCCCTTGATGAAAAACGGCAGCCCGGTGCCGGAAATATATTCTTTCAGCTCCTGCAGGGTTGGGAGCTTCATCTGCTCTCCCACAACCACAGAGTCGGCATCGTTGTCCGTATTGACCGCATGCTCCACATCCATGCCAAGGCCTACCGCACCGTGCGCTTCGGCAAAGCGAATGCGGGAAATGATTTCCTCTCTGTCCGCATAGGGCTTGATGATCTTGATGACCTTAGCGCCCGTGGCAAGCACCTCGCCCAGGGAATCATGATCTCCCATGCCCACACTGCAGAGCGCGCCTGCCATTTTTGCGCCCTCGGCAAGCCCCGCCATGCCGCGCTTCAAATGGCTGAGCGCGCCGGTCATAATCGGCGTTTCAAAATCCATGCCCAGCACTGTGATCTTACTCGTGGGATGCTCTGAACCGATAATCCGCCCTTCAATGACGAGACTGTCCAGAAATTGACGTGCGATTTGAATGGAATCTGACTTTGGATTGCGCATAGTAGACCTCCTCGCTGACCAACAATACTCCACATAATAGATTATACCATGATGCCGGGTCAAAATATAGAGTTTTTTGTATTTGACAGGTAAAAAACTTGCAGTTTTGACGCGCATTGGATACAATGGAGAAAATGCTTAGGAAATGAGGAAAAACAATGTCAGCAGGATCGACTTACGGTAACATATTTAAGATCACCACATGGGGAGAGTCCCACGGCAGAGGTGTCGGCGTGGTGGTGGACGGCTGCCCGGCGGGGCTGCCGCTGTGCGAGACGGACATTCAGGCATATCTCGACCGGCGCAAGCCCGGCCAGTCCAATTTCACCACTCAGCGCAGCGAGGATGATGCGGTGGAGATCCTCTCCGGCATCTTTGAGGGAAAAACCACGGGCACACCCATCTCGCTCATGGTTCACAACAAGGATCAGCACTCCGCGGATTACAGTCAGATTGCGTCCTGCTACCGTCCCGGGCACGCAGACTTCTGTTTCGACGCCAAATACGGGTTCCGGGACTATCGCGGCGGCGGGCGCTCCTCAGGAAGAGAGACCGTCGGCCGAGTGGCGGCGGGCGCAATTGCCGCAAAGCTGCTGAAGGAATTGGGAATCCGTTTCCTGACCTACACCAAATCCATCGGGCCGGTGTCCGTTGATATGTCCCGCTTTGACGAGGCGGAAATCACAAAGAACGCCCTCTATATGCCGGATGCCGCGGCCGCCGCAGAGGCCTCTGAGTATCTGAAAAAATGCATGCAGGAGACCAATTCCGCAGGCGGAATCTGCGAGTGCGTCATCACGGGACTGCCGGCTGGCCTGGGGGACCCGGTTTTTGAGAAGATTGACTCCAATCTGGCGAGGGCAATCCTCTCCATCGGAGCAGTAAAGGGCTTTGAGATCGGCGACGGCTTTGCCGTCTCCGCCTCCACAGGACTTACAAACAACGATGCGTTCTGCATGAAAGACGGCAGCATGTCAAAGCGCACCAACCACTCCGGCGGCACCTTAGGCGGCATGACAGACGGCGCTCCTCTCATATTCCGTGCCGCCTTCAAGCCGACACCCTCCATCGCGAGCACCCAGCAGACCGTGAACCGGGACGGCGAGGAGATCTCCATAAACATCAAAGGCCGCCACGATCCTGTCATCGTCCCGCGGGCGGTTGTCGTCGTGGAATCCATGGCTGCTGTCACCATATTGGATGCCCTGCTTGCCAACATGACCGCGCGTCTGGACCGCATCGCGGATTTCTATCGTAAAATCTAAAAAAACGCTGATTTAGTCAGCGTTTCCTTAGGTATCATTTTCCTTCCTGCGCAGGATATCGTACTCCGAGAGCTCCACCCCCAGATCCACATAAAAGATCTGCTGCGGGTGGGGGCAGGATTCCATCGGTCTCCCCTCCTCGTCCTCCATGGCATAAACTTTCACCGCAAGGTCTCTTCCGTCCGGCTTCATCACCTCAATCTCATCACCCACGGAAAATTTGTTCCTCTGCTCGATCCGATATCTGCCTTTCTCATTTTTCGGTCCCACCAGTCCCAGATACGTGTACCCTCTTTCATAGGTGCTGTTGTCGTAGATCTGCGTCTCCTCGGACGGCTTTCCGTAGAAAAAGCCGGTGGAATACTGCCGGTAGGTGCAGGCCGTGATCTGCTCCATATACCAGGGCATGCGCTCCTCATATCTCTGCGGGGACTGCTCGTAATCGTCGATTGCTTTCCGGTAAGTGCGGGCGACCGTCGCCACGTACAATGCGGTTTTCATGCGCCCCTCGATCTTGAAGCTGTCAATGCCGGCCTCCATCAGATCCGGTATATGCCCGACCATGCACAGATCCTTGGAGTTGAAGATAAAGGTTCCCCTCTCGTTCTCGTACACCGGGAAATACTCGCCCGGCCTGGTCTCCTCCTCCACCGCATACTTCCAGCGGCAGGGATGGGTGCAGGCACCATGATTTGCGTCGCGCCCGGTGAAATAGTTCGAGAGCAGACAGCGCCCGGAGTAGGAAATGCACATGGCGCCATGGACAAAGGTCTCAATTTCCAGATCATCCGGTATATGCCGGCGAATCTCCCGGATCTCCGCCAGTGTGAGCTCCCGCGCCGACACAACGCGCTTTGCCCCAAGGGAATGCCAGAACAGGAAGGTCCCGTAATTCGTGTTGTTTGCCTGCGTGCTGATGTGACGGTCAATCCCCGGGCACACCTCCCCCGCAATGGTAAAAACAGCCGGGTCCGCAATAATCAGCGCATCCGGCCGCTCCGGTCTCATTTCGGACAGCTCGCGCAGATAGGCCCGCACGCCGTCCAGATCGTAGTTGTGGGCGATAATATTGGCAGTCACATACACCTTCACACCGTGGGCGTGGGCGTAGGCGATCCCCTCCGCCATCTCCTCCATCGTAAAATTTTTTGCTCCCGCCCGAAGGCCGTATGCCTCCCCGCCGATATACACCGCATCCGCGCCGTAAATCACGGCAACCTTAAGCACCTCAAGGCTGTTGGCCGGCACCAGCAGCTCCACCCTGCTCATCCTGCACCTCTTTTACTTTTTCACTCACCGTAAGCCCGTCCCCCACCGGCAGCACCGCAGTCACCAGCGCCTCGTGGTGGGTCAGCTCATACAAATATTCCCGCATCCGCTTGTAGATTGTGCGGTTGCGGCGGGTCACCACATAGTGGGACTCAATAATATCGCCGTCCTGCAGCACGTTGTCGGAGACCAGCGTCCCCCCACGGGCAAGAAGGCGCAGTACCTCCGGAAGAAAATTGATATACTGTCCCTTGGCCGCATCCATAAAGATCAGGTCAAACTTCCCCTCCAGCGTCTTTAAGACCTCAGCGGCATCACCGAAGAGAAGCGTGATCTGTTCCTCCTTTCCCGCGCGCTTGAAATTCTCCCTTGCGGCGTGGATTCGCTTTTCATAATTCTCAATAGTCACAATCTCGCATGGAACCGGGTTGTACTCCGCCATCAGTATCGCGGAGAATCCCACTGCCGTCCCCACCTCCAGAATGCGCGCGGGCCGTTTCATGGCAAGGAGCAATTTCAAAAAGCTCTGTGTCTCTTTGCGTATGATCGGCACAAAAGAGTCCAGAGCTTCCCGTTCGATTGCATCCAGTATCGCGGTATTCCCGGTATCCAGCGAGTTGATGTACGTGACCAGACGCTCCTCAAGGATCATAGGTTTTCTCCGCTTATGTCATCAATCTCCTCTTCCGGTTCCATGTCCTCCGGCGCAAAGACTTCCGGTTCCTCTGATCTCGACTCCTCTGTTTCCTCCGTTTCCTCGGCCTCACTCGGCTCCGGAGATATGGCAATCATCAGCTCCTTTGGCTCCATCGAAGTGTTTAAGGTGTACACGCCCGGCTTGATCGCATCCTTGTAATCGGAGAGGACAATCTGGACATAGAAGAGATTGGCGTCGCGCACCAACCCCTTCTCCTCCATCAGCCTTGAAACATCCCGTCCCGACATGCCCTCCTTCACCTGAAAAAGCACATCCCTTCCGGGTTCCTCCTCCATGGCCGGCTCCGTGAAAAGGCGGTAGCCGTAATCATAGCTCAGGGAGCAAAGCCGCACCGCGCCGTAAATCAGGACAAGAGTAACAATAAAGGAAATTCCGATTTTTATAAATGTATATAGGGCTTTGTTGACATTCATCTTTTATCCTTTCGCCGCTAAACCTCCATGATGATCGGCATGATCATAGGACGACGCATGGTCTCCTTCCACACAAAATCACCGAGCGCGTCCTTCACCTCGTTCTTGATCTTGCCCCAGTCGGAAATTCCGTGATCCATGCAGTATTCCATTGTGCGGTCCAGCACGGTCTTCGCCTCATCCATCAGGCTCTCGGAATTGCGGACATAGACAAAGCCGCGCGAGACAATATCCGGCCCCGCAAGCAGCTGTCCGCTGCCGTTCTCCAGTGTCATTACCACGACAATGATTCCGTCCTCCGCAAGCCGCTGACGATCCCTTAAAACTATATTTCCGACATCGCCGACACCGAGGCCGTCCACCATGATGTTGCCGACCGGCACCTGTCCGGTCACCTCCGCGCTGTCCTCGTCAATCTCGAGAACATCACCGGAGGATATGAGCTTGATGTGCTCGCTGTCATAGCCTAGCTCCTCGGCAATCTTTGACTGCGCAATCCGGTGCTTGTACTCGCCGTGCACCGGGATCGAGTATTTGGGGTTCACCAGCGAGTAGATCAGCTTGATATCCTCGATGCAGGCATGTCCGCTCACATGCACATCCTCAAAAATCACATCCGCACCCTTTAGCATCAGATCGTTGATCACGCCGGTGACGGATTTCTCATTGCCCGGAATCGGATGGGAGCTGAACACAATGGTGTCCGTCGGCTTAATGGTCACCTTGCGGTGCATGCCGGATGCCATCCGGGAAAGGGCCGCCATGGACTCCCCCTGGCTTCCGGTCGTGATGATGACCGTGCGCTCGTCCGGGTAGGACTTTAACTGCTCCACATCGATCAGTATGTTGTCCGGCAGAGACAGATAGCCGAGCTCGGAAGCGATGGAAATGATATTCACCATGCTCCGCCCCTCAATGACCACCTTCCGCCCAAACTTGTCCGCAGAGTTGATGATCTGCTGCACGCGGTCCACGTTGGAGGCGAAGGTCGCAATGATAATCCGCGTGTCCTTATGCTCGGCAAAAATATTGTCCAGCGTCTTTCCCACGGTCTTCTCCGAGTTTGTAAAGCCCGGCCGCTCCGCGTTGGTACTGTCGCACAGAAGCGCCAGCACTCCCTTCTTTCCGATCTCTCCAAAGCGCTGCAGATCTATCGCGTCGCCGAATACCGGCGTGTAGTCCACCTTGAAATCTCCCGTGTGCACCACAATCCCCACCGGTGAATAGATGGCGAGCGCTGCCGCGTCCTGTATACTGTGGTTTGTCTTGATAAACTCTACACGAAAGCAGCCCAGATTGATGTGCTGCCCGTATTTCACGACCTTGCTTTTTACCTTTTTGAGCATGTCGTGTTCTTCCAGCTTGTGATTGATGAGCGCCATGGTGAGCTTTGTCGCGTAGATCGGCACATTGACATCCCTTAGCACATAGGGAATTGCGCCAATGTGGTCCTCGTGTCCGTGGGTGATAAAAAAGCCCTTCACCTTGTCCAGATTGTCCTTCAGATAGGTGACGTCCGGGATGACCAGATCCACGCCGTACATGTCATCCTCCGGGAATGCAAGACCGCAGTCCACCACAATAATACTGTCCTCGTACTCAAAGGCAGTAATATTCATACCAATCTGCTCAAGACCTCCAAGCGGAATGATCTTGAGCCTCTTATTCTGTTTTTCCTTTTTTTTCATAAATCCTCCTTACGCCAGATTTCACGTTCCATCAAAATGTGACGAGGGTATCCTCGTCGGCGAGCTCAGAAAATACTTTAGCCAGCGCAGCGAACTCCACATCATCGTCCACCATCTGATAAAATATTTCTTCCTCTTGTGTACCTACTTCTTTTAAGATGTATGCTTCACAGTCTCCGGTTTCCGCTCCCTCTGAGACCAGTAAATACCTTGTTCCGTTGAGCCGGGTTTCCTCCTCGACGGCAAACTCGGCCTTTTCCCCCGTATCCGGGTCCGTAAACACAATCTTTTCCACTGCCGTCACTCCTCCCCGGCCTGCTCCTTCGCAAAGCGCAAAGAATCCAAATATCCCTGCAGGATCAGCATCGCGGCAATCTCATCCACATACTCCCCGCGGTTCTCCCTGCGGATCCCCATCTCAATCATCGAATCATGGGCCGCCACTGTCGTCAGGCGCTCATCCCACAAAATTACGGGAAGACCCGTTCTGCGCTCCAGCAGCTCCTGAAACTCCTTCGTCCGCTCGCAGCGCTCTCCCTCTGTGTTGTTCATATTCTTCGGATAGCCCAGAACAATTCGCTCGGCTCCGTATGTGCCCACCAGCTCCTCGATCCGCGCGAGCGTCTGTCTGAGCTTTCCGGGCGACTTCCTGCGTATAATCTCTACTCCCTGGGCGGTGATAAGCAGTTCATCACTGACTGCGACTCCGACGGTTTTTGACCCGTAATCCAGTCCTAGGATGCGCATCACACTATCCCCAGCCGTGGCTTCGGATATAATCGCGCAGAATCTCCTCCACCAGCTCGTCCCTCTCGACCTTCATGATCAGACTTCTCGCATTGTTATGACTGGTAATATAAGTCGGATCTCCGGACATGATGTACCCTACAATCTGATTGACCGGATTATACCCTTTCTCGGTAAGCGCGCGGAAGATGATCTCAAGAACATCCTTCACCTGCATCTCCGGCTCTTTTTGTACTGTAAAATATTGTGTATTATTGATATCGTCCATACTCTGTCACCATGCTTTTGTCTAATCATAACAATTCTTTTTTATTGTAAACGAAATCGAAAAAAAAAACAACCTTTTAAGCAGAAAATATTACATATATGTTACAAAAGCTTCACTCCATCACAAAAATCTCCCCGTCAACCAGTTCAGAGAGTGTTCCGGAGAGCAGCACATTCTCCAGGGAATCCTCCGATGGGCGCGCCGCCTTCACATACTCCGGCGTGTAACCCACATACATCCTGCAGCCCTTCACCTCCTGTGTCTCCTCAAAGAGCACCTCCGTCTCCCTTCCCCGGTAATACGCGCGGAACTCGCGCGACATCCGCTCTGCAAGCGCAAGCAGCTCATTGCTCCGCGCCGTCTTAACCTCCTCCGGGACCTGCCCATCCATTGCAGCCGCCCGTGTTCCCTGCCGCACAGAATACTTAAATATATGCATCTCATAAAAGTGTACGCGCTCCAAAAAACGCACGGTCTCGGCGAATTCCTCCTCCGTTTCCCCCGGAAAGCCGACAATCACATCTGTTGTGATGGCGGGATGCTCAAAATACCTCCGCAGGATGCCGCACCCTGCCTCATACTCGCCGGTCGTGTATCTTCGGTTCATCCGCTCAAGCGTCGCGTCACACCCGCTCTGCAGGGACAGGTGAAAATGCGGGCAGAGCTTTGGCAAAGCCGCAAGCTCCCGCACAAAGTCCTCCGTGACAATCTTCGGCTCCAACGACCCCAGCCGGATGCGCGCAATCCCCTCCACGCCGTGGATGCTTTTGATCAAATCCAGAAGGCTCTCCCCGGTGTCCCGGCCGTAGGAGCTCAAGTGAATCCCAGTCAGCACAACCTCCCTGATGCCGTTTGCCGCCAGCTCCCCGGCCTCTGCGAGCACATCCTTTGAGAGGCGGCTTCTCGCCCGCCCTCTCGCATAGGGGATAATGCAGTAGCTGCAGAACTGGTTGCACCCGTCCTGCACCTTGATAAAGGCCCGCGTGTGCTCGCAAGGGTGCGTCATCGCAAGCTCCTCAAAGGGCTGCACGCCGCAGTTGATGTCCACCGTTTTGGAACGGATATCCTCGCGCTGCTCAAAGGCTTCCAACAGCTCAATGAGCTGCCCCTTTTGATTGTTTCCGATCAGGAGGTCGATGGCGGCATCCGCCCTTGCCTCCTGCTCCTTCGTCTGCACATAGCAGCCCGCCGCAACCACTACCGCGTCCGGATTTCGCTTTCTCGCGCGGTGGATCATCTGACGCGATTTGCGGTCCGCAATGTTGGTGACGGAGCAGGTGTTGATCACATACACATCTGCCCGCTCCGAAAAGGGAACGATCTCATAGCCTGCGTTTTCCAGGAGCTGCTGCATGGCCTCCGTCTCATATGCATTTACCTTACAGCCCAAATTGTGGAGGGCTGCTTTTCTGCCATTGCTCATAGATTTTTACTTTTCTCCGCCATTCCGATTGACTTTTGCCTCAAAAAATATTACTATCAGAGTCATAGGGATACGATTAAGGAGGTCATCTCATGAAGAAACTACAGATTTCACTAAATTCCATCGGCAAGGTCAAATCCTTCGTCAACGCGATCACGCAGTTCGACTACGACTTTGATCTCATCTCCGGCAGATATGTGATCGACGCCAAATCCATTATGGGCATATTCAGCCTGGATCTCTCCAAGCCGATCGATCTGGCCATCCACACGGATGAGGACGAACTTGATGACATCATGGAAGCACTGAAACCGTATATCATAGAGTAACTCGAAGGGGTTCCGCGCGGCGGAACCCTTTTTCTGTGAAAGCGCTGATAAAAGAGTTTCCCTAGTTTACAAGAATAGTCTCTGTCGTGTCGATGGCAGTCTGCACAAGCTCGTCGATCCTGTCCGCCAGATGTGTCTCCGAGATGCGGATGTGCTTCGCGCTCGGCTTCGTCACCGGGTGCTTGGCCACAAAGATTGTGCAGCAGTCCTCAAACGGCAGGATCGAAGTCTCGTAGGTGTCAATCTGCTCCGCAATCCGGACAATCTCCTGCTTGTCCATGGCAATGAGCGGCCGATACACCGGCATATGACAGACCTCATTTGTCACCGCCAGAGACTGCATGGTCTGGCTCGCCACCTGACCGATGCTCTCCCCTGTCACAAGTCCCAGACAGCTTCCCTCCTCTGCAAAATGCTCCGCAATTTTCATCATATAGCGGCGCATGATGATCGTCAGCTCCTCGTGGGGGCATTTCTCATAGATACAGAGCTGAATATCGGTGAAATTCACAACGCGCAGACGGATCGGTCCGCTGTAGCGCGCAACCTTTTTCGCGAGATCAATCACCTTCTGCTTTGCGCGCTCACTGGTGTAGGGCGGCGCATGAAAATAGGTCGCCTCCAGCGTCACTCCGCGCTTTGCGATCATATAGCCCGCAACCGGGCTGTCAATCCCACCGGACAAGAGCAGCATTGCGCGCCCCGCCGTGCCGGTCGGCATTCCTCCGGGGCCTGGGATTTCCGTGGAATAAATGTTGATCTGCGGACGAACCTCAATGTGAAGCATGACCTGCGGGTGATGCACATCCACGCGCGTCTCGGGAAACGCTTCCAAAATCTTTTCTCCCAGCGCCGCCGCAAGCTCCATGGAGGTCATCGGATAGTTTTTGCGTGCGCGCCTCGCATCCACCTTAAACGTGAAATGCTTGTCGGGATAAGTCTCGTCCACATAGCGCAGGACACGCTCCGCCAGCGCGTCAAAGCCCTCGTCCTCCACGAGAAGCACCGGACAGATGCCGACGATCCCAAACACCCGCTGCAGGGCCTCCACAGTCTCTTCGTAACTGTACGCGCCCTCTGTCTCCACATAGATGCGCCCGCTCTCCTTGCGAACCTGAAAGCTTCCGTCCACCTCCGCGAGCTGACGCTCGATATTTGCCACCAACGCATCCTCGAACAGATAGCGGTTTTTGCCCTTGACGGCAATCTCCGCGTATTTGATCAGAAAAGCCTTATACATTTCTATTCCCCTTACATTCAGTGTCTCGTGTATCTGCGCAGCGACGGGATAAGCTCCCGCAGCTGCTCCAGCGCGTAGTCAATCTCTTCCGCTGCATTGTCCGCCGAAAAGCTGAACCTCACAGTGGAATCCAAAAGCGACGGCTTTAGGCCGATGGCCTGCAGCGTCGCGCTGACCGACGGCTTGTTGGAGGAGCATGCACTTCCGGCGGAAACATATATTTCGCGTTCCTCCAGCGCATGCAGAAGAACCTCCGCCCGCACGCCCTCCACGCTCACGCTCACAATGTGCGGTGCGCTCCCGCGCCCCGGGCGGCCGTTTACGCTCACACCCTCAAAATCGGCAAGCCCCGCAACGAATCGTTCCCGCAGTCCGTACAGATGCTCCGCCTTCGCCTCAAAATCCGAGCAGCTTTCCTCCGCGGCCACTCCCAGCCCGGCGATTGCCGGCACATTCTCCGTACCGGAACGCATGCCCTTCTGCTGGCCGCCCCCGCGCAGGATCGGATGAATTCTGGTCTTGTCCCTCACATACAAAAAACCGCTGCCCTTGGGTCCCCGGATCTTGTGACCGCTGACCGACATGAGGTCAATGCCCAGACTTCCCGGGAAAACGGGAATTTTCCCGTAGGATTGGATGGCGTCCACATGGATGAGTGCCCGCGGATTTCGCTCCCTGACGATGGCAGCAGCCTCCCGGATCGGCTGAATGGCACCGATCTCGTTGTTCACCTGCATCATGGAAACCAGCACCGTATCCTCCCGGACGCTCGCCCTCAGCGCATCCAGCGAAATCACACCCTCATGGTCCACCGGCAGTATCGTCAGCTCCCAGCCCTGCTCCTGAAGCCACGCCATCGGCGCGGACACGGACGGGTGCTCGACCGCCGTCGTGATTATGTGTTTTCCCGCGCGTCGGTTCGCCTCCACCGCACCGACAATTGCAAGGTTGTTGGACTCCGTCCCCCCGGAGGTAAAAAAGATCTCCTTCTCTTTGCACTTTAGCGTCCTTGCGATTTTCTCCCGCGCCGCCCGGATATATTGTTCCGCCTCGACACCCTTTTGGTGCAGAGAGGACGGATTCCCGTACCCCTGTGTCAGGACGGCCATCATCAGCTCCGCCGCCTCTTTCCCGCAGCGCGTCGTCGCCGCATTGTCAAAGTAACACTCCATCATAAACTCCCATCAGTCGTCCAGCGCATATACCAGCATTGCAAGAGTTGCAGGTCCCGCCGTCTCCGTGCGCAGAATCCGCCGCCCAAGCGAGATCACACGACAGTGCGCGCTCTCTCTGACACTCTTGATTTCCTCCGGCGCAAACCCGCCCTCCGGTCCGATCATGACAGCGACCGGCGCTCCCTCTGCAATCCCGCCAATGACCTCCCGGGTATGCGTAAGCCCTCGCTCGTTCTCATAGGGAACCAGCACAAGCTCCGCAAGCTCCTCCGCAAGGGCAAGCGCCTCCCTCCAGCTCACCGGCACATGCACCTCAGGGATCAATGACCTCCCGGATTGCTTTGCCGCGCTCTCCGCAATCGCCTGCCAGCGCTTTGTGCGCTCCCTTGCCTTCTTCTCGTCAAGCTGCACCACACAGTTTTTCATCGCCACCGGGATAAGGGCATACACGCCGAGCTCCACCGCCTTTTGGATGACAAGCTCCATCTTGTCCCCCTTGGCAAGTCCCTGAAAGAGGAACACCCTGTGCGCGAACTCAGTTCCGCAGTCATCCGGCCGGTCAATGGCAAGAGACACGCAATCCGTCTGAATTTCTTCCACATGACAGAAAAAGGAGCTGCCGGAAGGGCAGCTGATCCGAACCTGCTCTCCCGGACGCATACGGAGCACATTTTTGATGTGGTTCACGTCGCTCCCGGTAATCCGGATGCGTCCGTCGCAGATTTGTTCATTCTCGGTAAAAAATTGATACATGGTTATTCCCTGCGGGCAGTGATATTGACCCACTCGCCCTGATGATTGACCTCTATAACGGCAAGTCCCGCCGCCTCAATGGCAGCGCGCACCTCCTGCTCCTTGAAATCAATGATTCCGGAGGTAATAAAGACTCCGCCCTTCTTTAACAGGCCCGGAATCACCGGAGCCATCGGGATGATAACGTCCGCCAGAATATTGGCGACAACAATCTCAAAGCTCTCCCTCCCGACCTTCTCCTGCAATGCCTCGTCGTCAATCAGATTTCCCACATAGAAGGCTCCAAGCTCCGGCGCCAGGCGGTTCACCTGCATGTTGTCCCGAACCGAGATCAGGCAGTCCCTGTCCAGATCTGTTCCGACGACGGTCCCCGCGCCGAGCTTTAATGCCACAATGGAGAGAATCCCGCTGCCAAAGCCCACATCCAGCACACGCGGATGCTCCCACGCCGGCGGATTTCCTTCATTGCCGCGGATATATTTGTCCAGCTCGCGAATACACAGCTGCGTTGTCTCGTGCTTTCCGGTTCCGAATGAGATGCCGGGATCAATCTCGATCATCAGCTTGTCCGCATCCTCGGGATTTGGCTGCTCCCATGTCGGCTTGATCAGGATGTCCCCGATGGTGAACGAGGAAAAAAACTGCTTCCAGTTGTTGATCCAGTCCAGATCCTCCGTCTCAGAGGAGGTGATCGTGCCGGAGCCGACATCCACCGTGTCCCGCAGCCCCTCAAGGCCGAGCTTCACCTGCTTTAAGAGCGCGCCGTAGTCGCTGCCGTCATCCTCCAGATAGAAGCTCACACGACTGATCCCCTCGTCCGGCGGGAGCTCCGGCAGAAAATCAATAAACATATCCGCCTGATCCTCCTTCGTGAGGGGAACATTATCCTCGATCTCGATCCCTTCGATGCCGAGCTCCATCAGCATGGAGCTCATAAAATCCTCCGCCTCCGTGGTCGTCTCAATCGTATACTTTTTCCACTTCATGGCCTACTTGCCCCTGCGCTCCTTCAGCAGGCGGGAGAACAGCTCTTCCTCTGTCATAATCTGCACCTTATTCTCCTCCTCCTCAACGGGAAGCGTGTATTCGTTGACGCGCAGCGTATTTGTATTCTGTACAAACTCTGTGCCTTTTTCATTTTCGGCACTCTGCGCCCGGTCGTCACCCTGAAATGCCTTCTGCAGCTCCTCCACCAGATTTTTTCTGTCCATTACCTTCTCTCCCCTTACAAAATCATAGATGTAGTTTATTATAGCACGAAAAGGTGCCTAAAATCAAGCAAAATCGAGTTTTTGCACCCCTGCGCACAAAAAAACCCCGGCATAGCCGGGGGTCAACATTCATATAAGGCACACAGCTTATTGTACTCGCTGTTGATCTCCTGTATGGCTGCCTTGTCACCGTCCAGATTGTCGGGGTGGTAGATCTTGATGAGATCCCTGTAACGTTTCTTGAGGGACTGTTTGCTCCCCACGCCGGAGAAGAAAAGCTCTCCCTTAACAACACTGCTCTCTCTGGCAGAGAGCTTTGCTCCGCTTTTTTCGTAATCATCCACTCTGCGATAGAAGGACTTCAGCTGTTCGATATGCTCCTTCTCAGAGGCCAGCTTCACCAGCTCCTCCTGAAGAATTTTTACTTTCATTTCAAATAGCTTCTGCTGCTGCTCCAATCTTCGATCTTCAATCTCAACCCTGCGAGTAAAATCACGGCGTTCCCGCTCCAAAATGCGCCGCTGTTCATCCAGCGATCTGCGTTCCTCGTCCAGCGTCATGTGTAACTCCTTTGCAAAACAAGATATAGATCCCATTTCCAAATATTCCGCTACCATGATACAACATTTTGTGTCGGAATGCAACAACAAAATAAAAATTTATAAAATTTTTATAAATCGTCCAGAGACTCCTTGATTTTATCCATGAAGCCCTTCTTTTTCCCTTTGCGCTCCGTGGTGGCTCCCCCCTCCTGCGAGAGCGATCCGCCGCTCAGCTCGTCAAACTGCCGAAGCGCCTCCTTTGCCTCCTTGCTCAGGTTCGTGGGCGTCTGCACGACGAGCGTGACATAGTGGTCCCCACGCACCTCCTTATTGCGGATGGAGGGCACGCCTTTGCCCTTTAAGCGGATCCGCGTTCCTGTCTGCGTCCCCGGCGCCACCGTGTAGATGATATCTCCGTCCACCGTTTTGATGCGGATATCCCCTCCCAGCGCAGCCACTCCGAAGGAGATGGATGCATTGGAGAAAATGTGCATATCCTGGCGCTCAAACATATTGTTTCTCGCCACGACTACTTCCACAAGAAGGTCTCCTCTGGGACCGCCGGCCCTCCCGGGTTCCCCGTAGTCACGCACGCGCACGCACTGTCCGTTGTCGATGCCCGCGGGAATATCCACCTTCTTTTTCACCCGCTTTGCGACATAACCGCTGCCGCGGCAGTCCTGACATTTCTCCCGAACCACCTTGCCGGTTCCGCCGCAATCCGGGCAGGTCTGCACATTCTGCATCATGCCAAAAAGTGACTGCTGAGAGTAGACCACCTTTCCCTTGCCGCCGCACTTGGTACAGGTTTCCGGGGAAGTTCCCGGCTTTGCGCCGCTGCCATGGCAGGTCGAACACTCCTCCTTGTAGGAAAATTCCAGCTCCTTCTCGCAGCCGAACACCGCCTCCTCGAACGTGATGCGCACGCTCATGCGGACATTCGCCCCCTTGGCCGGCCCCGTGTTTCCGGCACGCCTGCCGCGCCCGAAGAGATCTCCGAAAATGTCTCCGAAGATATCGCTCATGTCCATGCCGGAGAAGTCAAATCCGCCGCCGCCCCCTGCGCCGTCAAAGGCAGCATGACCAAACTGGTCATACTGCCTCCGCTTCTCCGCATCAGAGAGAACGGCATACGCCTCCTGCGCCTCCTTAAACTTCTCCTCGCACTCCTTGTCACCCGGATGCATATCCGGATGATATTTCTTTGCGGTCTGCCGGAATGCTTTCTTGATATCGTCGTCCGAAGCGTTTTTAGCGACGCCCAAGACCTCATAGTAATCTCTTTTCTCTGCCATAACGATTCTTTCTTCCCTGATATATGCGAACTGTTATACTTCCTTAAAATCGGCATCAATCACATCATCGTCCGCGGAACCTGCACCCGCATCCGAGCCGCCTGCAGCGCCTCCCGCAAATCCGCTCATGTCCGGACCTGCGCCCTGCGCGCCGCCCGCCGCCTGTGCCTGCTCATACATCTTTGCAAACACCGCCTGGGCGCTCTGGGTCAGCTTCTCCTGTGCCGCCTTGAGCTCAACGACATCCGCGTCCGTCATCTGATCCGCATCGGGATGCGCGTCGAGGATCGCCTTGACTGCGTTGATGTCAGCCTCCACCGCCGATTTGTCTGCGGCATCGATCTGTTCCCCTACCTGGTCCAGCGCCTGCTGTGTCTGGAACACAAAGGAATCCGCGTCGTTTCTCGCGTCAATCGCCTCTTTGCGCTTCTTGTCCTGTGCCTCGAACTCAGCGGCCTCCTTGACAGCCTTCTCAATCTCGTCATCCGACATGTTGGAACCTGCCGTGATGGTGATGTGCTGCTCCTTTCCGGTTCCCAGATCCTTGGCGGACACATTCACAATACCGTTGGCATCGATGTCGAAGGTCACCTCGATCTGCGGCACACCGCGGCGTGCGGGCGGAATTCCGTCCAGACGGAACTGGCCCAGTGATTTATTGTCTCTGGCGAACTGGCGCTCACCCTGTACGACATTGATATCCACGGCGGTCTGATTGTCCGCGGCTGTGGAGAATATCTGGCTCTTCTTCGTCGGAATGGTTGTGTTCCGCTCGATCAGGCGTGTCGCAACGCCGCCCATGGTCTCAATGGACAGAGACAGCGGAGTGACATCCAGAAGAAGGATCTCGCCTGCGCCCGCATCTCCCGCGAGCTTTCCGCCCTGAATGGAAGCTCCCAGCGCCACGCACTCGTCCGGATTTAAGGACTTGCCCGGCTCTTTGCCGGTCAGCTGGCGCACCTTATCCTGCACAGCCGGAATGCGGGTGGAACCGCCGACCAGAAGCACCTGCCCCAGATCCGAATTGTTGAGTCCGGCATCTCTCATGGCGTTCTGCACCGGCACCGCCGTGCGCTCCACCAGATCATGCGTCAGCTCGTCGAACTTCGCGCGGGTCAAATTCATGTCAAAATGCTTCGGTCCCTCCGCCGTCGCTGTGATAAACGGAAGGTTGATGTTGGTGGTCGTCGCAGAGGAGAGCTCCTTTTTCGCCTTCTCGGCTGCCTCCTTCAAGCGCTGCAATGCCATCTTGTCGCCGGAGAGATCCACGCCCTCCGCCTTCTTGAACTCGTCGATCATCCACTGGGTGATCTTGTTGTCAAAATCGTCACCGCCGAGGTGGGTGTCTCCGTTTGTCGCAAGCACCTCGATCACACCGTCGCCGATCTCGATGATGGACACGTCAAACGTGCCGCCGCCGAGGTCGTACACCATGATCTTCTGCTCCTTCTCGTTGTCCAGTCCGTAAGCCAGCGCCGCCGCCGTCGGCTCATTGATAATGCGCTTGACATCCAGTCCTGCGATCTTTCCGGCATCCTTGGTCGCCTGACGCTGCGCGTCGTTGAAGTACGCCGGAACCGTGATGACTGCCTCCGTCACCTTCTCACCCAGATAGCCCTCCGCGTCCGCTTTCAGCTTCTGCAGCACCATCGCCGAGATCTGCTGCGGGCTGTACTGCTTGTCGTCAATTCCGACCTTGTAATCGGTTCCCATGTGGCGCTTGATGGAGGAGATTGTCTTCTCCGCGTTCGTGACCGCCTGGCGCTTTGCCGGCTCGCCGATCAAGCGCTCTCCGGTCTTCGTGAATGCCACAACGGACGGAGTGGTTCTTGCGCCCTCCTGGTTCGCGATAACGGTGGGTTTTCCACCTTCCATCACAGCCACACAGCTGTTGGTTGTTCCCAAGTCAATTCCAATAATCTTGCCCATAATTTTTTCCTCCTTAATCATTAATCCATATTATGATGCATCGGTTTCTAAAGTTTCAATCCCAAACGGGAAAGGCTGTGTCAGTTTACCACGCTCACCATGCTGTGTCTGATGACGGAATCCTTGTACATATACCCCTTTTGGAGCTCCTGTGCAATTGTACCTGATTCCAGCGATTCATCCTCAACCTGCATGACCGCGTTGTGAAATTCCGGATCAAACACCTGTCCCGCCGTCTCAATTGTTTTCACGCCCACCGCTTCAAGCTCCGTCAGCATCTGTCTGTACACCTTATCCATGCCGACGATAAACGCGTCTTCCTTCTGTTCCTCGGGCACCGCCGCAAGGCCTCTCTCAAAGTTGTCAATCACCGGAAGGAATTTCTCGACAATCGTCTTTGCACCCATGTCAAACATCTGGGACTTCTCCCGCTCCGAGCGCTTTCTAAAATTGTCAAACTCCGCCATCTGGCGTTTCAGGCGATCCTGCAGGTCTTCGATCTGCTCATCCTTTTTATCCTTCTTCTTTTTCTTAAAGAGACCGTCCTTTTTGTCTGAACCCTGCTCCGGATTTTCTTCCGTCCCGGCTGCACCTTCCTCTGCCGACTCCGCTTCCGAAGAACCCTCTGCCGGATTCTCCTCGCCGGCTCCCGGCTCCGCTGCACCCTCATTCTCTGTGTCTGCAGCCGCGTGCTCCCCGTCAACTCCTTCGTCCCCGCAGTCGTTCGCCTCCTGCTCCTTCACCGTGGGATCCTTCTTTATTTCTTCTTCCATCCTTAACCGCCTTTCTGTTTGTCATTCTTTGGCCTGGTAAAAATCCCGTCAAGCTGCGACTTGAGATTTTTCAGATTGTCCATAACATTTTCGTAATCCATTCGTTTCGGGCCGATAATTCCGATGGTTCCCGTCACGCCCTCGCCCAGATCATAGGTCGCGGTGACCACGCTGCAGTCCTTCATCGTTCGGATCGGCGTCTCGTTGCCGATGTACACCTGAATTCCGTGTTCATCCCCCCCATCCGCCAGCGACTCCGTCACCAGGCTCGCCAGCTCCTCCTTGTCTTCAAAAGCGGAGAGCAGGTTCGCCGCGCTCTCCGCGTCAGAAAGCTCCGGGTACTTTAAAATATTCGTCGCACCGCTGGTGTAGATCTCCAGATCCTCGTTCTCGCTCAGCGTCACCGCCAGCGCGTCCAGCACTTCGCCGACAATGGAACCGTAGTCCCCCGCCTGCTCCTTGAGCTTGGCGATGGTTCCAAGATTGATCTCCTGAAGGGAAAGCCCGTTCAGCATCGTGTTCAGCAGCAGATTCAGCCGAAGGAAGGTTTCGTTGTCCAAAGAGGACTTCACACTGATCATCTGATTCTTTACGATATTGCTGTTTAGAACGATCACCGCAAGAATGTGCTCCTCGTCCACCGCTGAGAGCTGGATGAACTTGATCTTGTTCTTGTTGTAGGAGGGTGCGGAAACCATGGTCGCATAGTTCGTGTTGTTTGCCAGCAGCTTCGCCACATTCTTTAACACCTGGTCCATCTTCTCGGTCTTCTCAATGACAAACTCCTTCATCTCGGCAACCTCGCGGTCCTTCTCCCTGATCAGGTGGTCCACATAAAAGCGGTAGCCCTTATCCGAGGGAATCCGCCCTGCAGAGGTGTGGGGCTGTACAATGTAGCCCAGCTCCTCCAGATCGGACATTTCATTGCGGATCGTCGCAGAGCTTAAATTCAGATCCGTATACTTTGAAATTGTCCGCGACCCCACCGGCTCCCCTGTCTCCAGATAGTTTCGGATGATTGCATCCAATATTTTGATTTTCCGCTCATCCAATATCGCACCGTTTTCCATCGTATTCCTCTCTGTTTCGGCGTTGTTAGCACTCATTCGATTGGAGTGCTAATATCGTTCTGTTAATAAAATAGCACCAAGGCAGTTGATTGTCAACACCTTCGTGCCATTTTATTTTTTATTTTTTTAAAGAAGGAACTTTGCCATGCAATAATTTGCGAGATCCAGCCCCCGGTCCGTCAGGCAGATCCTGCCCTCCGCAGCGATCAAAAGCTCCTGTTCCTTCAGGTTTTCCATGACATCGCGGTACACCGCTTCCGGCGGCACCCCAAAGCTTTCCTCAAATTCAGCCCGCGAGACTCCCCTTGTCATGCGAAGGCCCAGAAACATGAACTCCTCCATCTGTTCCTTCCTGCTCATCGCCACAGCCGAGTAATCCTCCTCGGTCAGCGCCTCAAGATGCTTACAGTTCTCTATATACGCATAAATATCCCGCGTGTTTGCAAAACGGATATTCTCGATCATAGAGGCCGCGCCGATTCCAAGCCCCAGATAGTTTTCCCGCGTCCAGTAGCCGGTGTTATGCCGGCAGGCGTATCCGGGTTTTGCATAATTTGAGATCTCATAGCGCTCATACCCTGCCTTCTCCAGCACGCGCTGCGTCAGCTTGTAGATTCGATAGCACTCTTCCTCATTGGGCAGAGCCTGTGTCGAAATCCCAGCCTCCTGCCGCACTGCGTCAAATTTGTAGCGCTCATAAAACGGGGTTCCCTTTTCTACAATCAGCGAGTACGCGGAAATATGCTTCGGTTTCAGGCGTATCACCTTCTGCAGTGTGTCCGCAAACACCTCAGCCTTCTGGTACGGAATGCCGCTCATCAGATCCACATTGATATTGGAAAACTCAGCCTTTCTCGCCAGCTCATAGGTTTTTAAGAAATGCTCATACGTGTGAATCCGGCCAAGGCATTTCAGTTCTTCCTCGTTCGCGGACTGCAGGCCGATGGACAGGCGGTTGATCCCCGACTGCGCATACACCCGGAGCTTTCCCGCCGTCACGGTTCCCGGATTGCACTCAATCGTACACTCCGCGTCCTCCGCCACCGCAAAACTGCTGTACACCTGGCGCAGCAGCGTTGCGAGAAGCTCCTCGTCCAGCCAGCTCGGCGTCCCGCCTCCCACATAGATCGTGGACACCAGATAGTCCGAAAGCCTGGTCCCGAAGAAGCGAATTTCTTCGAGCATCGCATGCACGTACTGCACCTGGGTTCTCAGATCCGCAGGAAATGAGAGAAAATCACAGTAGTCACATTTTTTTACACAAAATGGGATGTGTATATACAGCTCTAAATTCTTCATTAATCCTCATCCAGCTTGAGCACACTCATAAACGCCTCCTGCGGCACCTCCACCGTGCCGATCTGGCGCATCCGCTTCTTGCCTTCCTTCTGCTTCTCCAACAGCTTCTTTTTGCGGGTAATATCACCGCCGTAGCACTTTGCCAGCACATCCTTGCGCAGCGCCTTGACAGTCTCCCTCGCAATCACCTTCCCGCCCACCGATGCCTGAATCGGGATCTCGAACAGGTGCCTTGGTATTTCCTCCTTCAGGCGCTCGCACATCCTTCTGCCGCGCTCGTAGGCGCTGTCCTTAAACACAATAAACGAGAGCGCGTCCACGAGCTCGCGGTTGATTAGAATGTCCAGCTTTACCAGCTCCGAGCGCACGTAGCCCTTCATCTCGTAGTCGAAGGACGCATAGCCCCTCGAGCGCGATTTTAAGGCATCAAAAAAGTCGTAAATAATCTCGTTCAACGGCAGGTCGTATTTGAGCACCGCGCGCGTCTCCTCAATATAATCCATGCTGATGTACGTGCCCCTCCGCTCCTGGCACAGCTTCATGATCGCCCCGACATACTCGCTCATCACCATGATCTCCGCCGCCACCACCGGCTCCTCCATGTATTCGATCTCGGACGGATCCGGCAGGTTCGAGGGGTTCGTCAGCTCCAAAGTCTCCCCATTGGTTTTGTGCACCTTGTAAATAACCCCCGGCGCCGTCGTCACCAGATCCAGATTGAACTCCCTCTCCAGTCTCTCCTGAATAATTTCCAGATGCAAAAGCCCCAGAAATCCGCACCGAAACCCAAAACCCAGAGCCAATGAGGTCTCCGGCTCGTAGTGCAGGGAGGCATCGTTGATCTGCAGCTTCTCCAGCGCGTCCCTAAGCTCCGGGTAGCGCGCGCTGTCCGACGGATACATGCCGCAGTACACCATCGGGTTGACCTTTTTATAGCCCGGCAGAGCCTCGTCACAGGGACGGTCCACAGATGTCACCGTGTCGCCGACGCGCGTGTCCTGCACGTTCTTGATGCCGGCGGCGAGATACCCGACCATGCCCGCCGAGAGCTCGTCGCAGGGAATAAACTGCCCCGCGCCGAAGTAACCGACCTCCGTCACCAAATCCTCCGCGCCGGTCGCCATCATGCGGATGTTCATGCCGACCTTCACCGTGCCCTCCATGACCCGGCAAAACACAATCACTCCCTTGTAGGAATCGTAGAGCGCGTCAAAAATCAACGCCTTTAAGGGCGCTGCAGGGTCTCCGCCCGGCGCAGGAATCTTTGTCACAACCTGTTCCAGCACCTCATCGATATTCAGGCCAGTCTTTGCGGAAATGCGCGGCGCATCCGCCGCCTCAATCCCAATCACATCCTCGATCTCGGCTGCCACCTCGTCCGGCCTTGCGCTCGGCAGGTCAATCTTGTTGATCACCGGCATCACATCCAGATCGTGATCCAGCGCCAGATAGACATTTGCCAGCGTCTGCGCCTCCACGCCCTGCGCCGCATCCACGACAAGGATTGCGCCGTCGCACGCCGCGAGACTTCTGGAGACCTCATAGTTAAAATCCACATGCCCCGGCGTGTCAATCAGGTTAAAAATGTATTCCTGCCCGTCCTTTGCGTTGTAGATAATCCGCACGGCCTGAGACTTGATGGTGATGCCCCGCTCGCGCTCAAGCTCCATATTGTCGAGCACCTGCGCCTGCATCTCCCGGCTGGTCAGCGTTCCGGTCATCTCGATAATCCGGTCCGCGAGGGTGGATTTTCCGTGGTCAATATGGGCTATAATACAAAAATTTCGAATTTTGCTCTGGTCAACTGCCATTTCTTCACCTCTGTCACTTAAAATAAAGCGCTCAAAAGCCTGTGCTTCACGTCATCCGGTGCAAAACACATCTCCACCGAATCCCGGTAGACCTGCTCGCTGATGCGCTCGTTCATCATCCCCGCCTCGGACAGGCGCAGGAACTCGTCCGTACAGGTCGTGCCGCTGACGGTGCGGTTATCCGTGTTCACGGACACCGGCACATGCGCCGCCAAGAACTCCGCAAGCGGATAATCTGCAATATCCCGGATCGCCTTTGTCTGCAGGTTGCTTGTAGGGCACAGCTCCACTCCAATTCTTTTGGCGGCGCACTCCCTCATCAAATCCGCATCCCCCTTCATGGCAATGCCGTGCCCGATACGGCTGGCACCAAAGTCGAGCGCTGTCCGGATTTCTTCCCTGCTGCCGCACTCACCCGCATGGATGGTATAGGGCATCCCATACTCCTTTGCCCTGTGGAAAAAATCTGCAAACCGCGCCGTCGCATACGCCCTCTCGTCCCCCGCCAGATCGCAGCCCACCACTCCGCTGCCGTAGAACTCTCTCGCCACCTTCAGCATTGCAAGGTTCGTCTCCATGTCCAGATTCCGCATGCCGCACGCCAGGATTCCTGTGACAATCCCCGTCTCCTGTTCCGCCGCCGAGAGCCCTTCCCTCACGCTCTCCAAGACCGTCCGCACAGACAGTCCCTGCGCCGTCGAGAACGAGGGCGCAAAGCGCACCTCCAGGTAGCGCACATTCTCCTTCGCCGCCGCAGCAGCCAGATCCCGCGCCGCCTCCCGCAGTCCGTCCGCATCCTGCAGACAGCGGATCGGCAGGTCAAAGCGCTCAAGGTACTCTGCCAGGCTTCCGCAGTCCATCGGAGCGCGCAGACGTCCGGCAAGCTCCTCTGCGGAATACTCCTCCCCGAGCTTTCGCAGCAGACGCTGCACCGCATCGACACTCATCGAGCCGTCAAGATGGCAGTGCAGCTCAATTTTTGGCATATTATAAGCTACAAACCGATTCATGATCTACCCTCTCTAAAACGGAGTTCCCCGAAGCTCACTCCTGCGACTTCACAAGCTTTACAATACGGCTTGTCCCAAGCCGGCTCGCCCCAAGCGCCAGAAAACGCTCGGCGTCCTCCATAGAGGCAATTCCTCCGGCCGCCTTGATTCTGACATTCCCTACATGCGCCGCAAAGAGCTCAACGTCAGCAAATGTCGCCCCCGCCGTGGAAAATCCGGTCGATGTCTTGATGTAGTCCGCTCCGGACTCCGTGACGATCTCGCACATTTTGATCTTCTCCGCCTCCGTCAGCAGGCAGGTCTCGATAATCACCTTCAAGAGCCGCCCTCTGCACGCAGCCCTGACCGCCCGGATTTCCTCCAGAACAAAGTCATAGTTTCCCGCTTTGACCATGCCGATATTGATCACCATGTCAATTTCGTCCGCGCCGTTTTCCACCGCATCCTCCGTCTCAAACACCTTTGCGGCCGTCGTGTGGTTCCCGTTCGGAAAGCCAATCACCGTGCACACCTTCATCCGCCCGCCCACATATTCCTTCGCCTGTCTGACATAGCAGGGCGGAATGCACACCGAGGCCGTCCCATATTGCATGGCATCGTCACAGAGCGCGCGGATTTCCTCCCACGTCGCCGTCTGCAGCAGCAGCGTGTGGTCTACCTTCGCCAACACTTCCCTTTGCTCCATTCTCTCACTCCTTATCTATGCCGAGCGTCTGCGGCCCAAAGCCCACCGGCAGCAGCTCGCCCAGCGTCATCACGGTTTGAACACCGTCCTTCGTTCCGAGAATCACCCGAAACTGCCCGGGGTCACAGAACTCCATCATCACCTGCCGGCAGACACCGCAGGGAGCGCAGATCTCTTCCGGCTCCTCGTGCTCCGGCCCGCCTGCAACCGCAATTGCGTCAAATTTCCTCTCTCCCTCGCTCAGCGCCTTGAAAAAGGCCGTGCGCTCCGCACAATTCGTCGGGGTGTAGGCGGCATTCTCAATGTTGCAGCCCGTGTACACCCTGCCGGAGGACGCCAGGAGCGCCGCCCCCACCGCCCAGTGGGAGTAGGGCACGTAAGCGTGCTCCCTCGCCTTGATTGCCAGCGCCAACAGTTCCCTCTCATCCATTGTCCGTCTCCTTATCCCCGCTCCGCGATCAGCAGCCGAATCGCAGAAACCGCACAGCTGATTGCAGCCTCCGTGTCATGTACCTGCGCGTTGGGCAGCCCCTTTCTTGCGCGCTCCTGATTCGCCACCACCAGACAGCAGCTCCCCACGCGGACGCGCAGAAAGCTTCCCGCGATAAAAAGCGCCGCCGACTCCATCTCCGAGGCCAGACACCCCATCCGAAGCCATGCCTCCCACTTGTTTTTCAATTCATAGCTCACCGGCATGACCTCCGGCTCATGCTGTCCGAAAAAAGAATCCTTGCACTGCACCACGCCCACATGACAGCGGATGTTCTGAGCCTTCGCCGCCTGAATCAGCGCATTCGTCACCGTGTAATCCGGCACTGCCGGATACTCGATCGGCGCAAACTCACGGCTTGTCCCCTCCATGCGGATCGCACCGTTTGCGATCACCAGATCGCCCCCCATCACATCCTCCTGCATTCCCCCGCAGGTTCCCACGCGAATAAAGGTGTGCGCGCCGCACTTTGCCAGCTCGTCGATGGCAATCGCGGCGGACGGTCCTCCGATCCCGGTGGAGGTTACACTGACCTTCACGCCGTCCAGCGTCCCTGTGTATGTAACATACTCCCTGCTGTCTGCAACAAGAACCGCGTTGTCAAAGTGATCTGCAATCTTTGCGCAGCGTTTGGGATCCCCCGGCAAAATCACGAAACCTCCGATATCCTGCGGTCCAACCCCGGTGTGATACTGTTTTCCGGAGCCTTCCGTATAGTCAACCATGTCTGTCCCCCCATCGTTCATGAACTCGTCAAACTCCACTCACAATATAGAATAGCATACTTCCCCTCCTTTGTCTGCTATTTTTTAT
>JAFLRQ010000008.1:28842-35145 GCA_022511395.1 Agathobacter sp.
CGAAATTCACCGGAGAGAACCTGCCCGAGAATATCCGCCAGCGGCTCCATGGCGTTCATTGCCTCCTCCACCGTGTTTGTCTGTGCTCCGACCTCCACCAGCAGGGATTTCGGGACAAAATGCATGTTGAACCGATATCCCTTCAGATAGATCCGTCTCGTCAGATCCGGGTAATACTCGGCCGCCGCAATCTGCATCTGCAGGGAAAAGGCCAGATTATCCTGAATGTAAGGATTTTTCAGATAGGCAATGTCCCCGGCTGCCGTCGTGCGGCTCAAGCCGTTGAAAAACATGATCTGCGCCATTTTCTTCCCGTTCTGCTCCGTCACAAGCCGGACATTTTCCCCCACTCCGTCCCGGTGCAGGTCAATCACTACCTCAATATTCGGATTTTTTTTGAGAATTTCCTGTATGTACGGCGCTGCAACCGAGTACGCCCGGTCCCGGTTGGGCAGATCATAGGTTCCCGTGTCATGAATCACCTGAAAGCCCTTCTCCGTCAAGAGCTCCGTCAGCCTATCCCCTAGGCCGACCACCGTCGTGGAGGGATCCCCTGCCACCGAATCCGCAAACCCCTCCTGCGAATGCGTGTGGTAAATCAAAATCTGCGCGCCCTCTGCTTTCTCGTTAAGCGTTAGATCGTAGGCGAGAAGCTCCTCGGCATTCAGCTGTTTGCTGCCGATGGTTGTCGTGTTGTCAACCTGATAGAAATGCTGGAGAAGATAGTCGAAATCATTTAACTTTTTCCGGTTGACCGTCACCTTTTTTCCCCCAAGGACATTCGCGAACGTTTCCTCGGCATCCATCGGTGTCCTGCTCTCCGTTTTGTCCTCCGGCTCAATCTCGGGTGCGGAACCCTGTTCCTGTGTCTCGCCCACCGGCACGACAGGCTCCTTTTGCGGAGCCTCCGTTCCACTGACTGTCTTTTCTGTGTTCCTTCTCTCGTTCTCCGCAATCATCTGCATCACACTCTGGTTCTCCTGCGCCGCCAGATTCTCGTAATCCGCCAGCTCCTCCGCGCGGGACTCGTACCAAAGCATCTGCTCATTCGCCGCCAGCGCCGGGTAGAGTGCCGCCGTCACATCCTGAAAAATACCTCCTGCCCCATCCTGCTGCGTGCTGATCAGCCCCGGCACACAGATATTCAGCACACCGTTATATAAGTGAATGGAGAGATTCCGCCCGACGCCCTCCCAGAGCATCCCGCCCCAACGGTAAAGACATGCGCCCGCCAGTGCCATCTGAAATATGATAAAGAGAAGAAGCTTTCTTTGGGTTCTCCTGGCCCTCTTGCTCTGCAAACAAATCACCACCTCAGCGCATTATATGCTTTCTGCCTCTTCCTTATTCCCCAGCAGGGCCACGTTGAGACCCTCCGAAATCAGAAAGCTCAGCTGCTTGATGGAATCGTCAATATTTTTCGGAGTCACAAAAAGTCCGTTGAGCTGCGGAGACAAAAGCTCCCGCGCCAGCTCCTGTCTTTCCCGCTCGTCGAGTCCCTGCAGATTCGACAGCGACATCGCATGAATCAGCGAATTCATTGCGTCCGCCACAATCGTCGCCGCATCCACCACCGTCGGCACCCCAAGCGAGATGACCGGCACCCCGATACTCTCCCGATTGATTGCATTCCGGTGGTTTCCGATTCCGCTGCCGGGAGTGATGCCCGTATCCGTCAGTTGGATTGTGCGCCCAAGCCTTCTCACATTCCGCGCTGCCAGGGCATCCACCGTAATCACCAGGTCCGGCGATGTCTCCTTCACCACACCCCGCAGAATTTCCACGCACTCCATGCCCGTCTGCGCCATGACTCCGGGCACAATCCCGCTGATCTTGCTCACATCCTCGTCGGAGAAGGCATATCTGCCGAACTCATTCATAATATGCCTTGTGATGAAGAGATTATCCACCACGCGCGGTCCCAGCGCGTCCGGTGTCACGGCCCGGTTGCCGAGTCCCACCACAAGCACCGAAATCTCCAGTCCCCGGTCTTCCTTCTGCGGCTCTGTGCCGCCCAAGAGCTCTTCCGGAAGCATCTGGCGGATAATCCGCGCCAGCTCCAGCGAAATGTCCCTGTGATAGCCTTCATCCTCCTCTGCCATCTGCGGTGCCTCGATCGTGACATAGCGCCCCTTGGGCCTTCCCATCGCGTGCGCCGCATTTTCCGTCTGAATGACGACGGTGCTCACTACGACTCCGTTCTCACGCTCTTCCTCCTGAAAATCAACGCCTCTCACCTCTCCCCGGTTCTTCAGGCGCTCCTGCGATTCCAGCGCCAGATCTGTCCGAATCGGATAAGTCTCTCCCAGCAAAACTCGTACCCCCTATAGCCAAACATCCCTTGATTTATGATAAGCTGTATTATTTTCGTTGCTAACAATTTCCCCAATTTTTTTTTAATTATGTATTGACAGCACCGAGAGGTTGTCATATTATATTGTAGTATGTTTGCGATGAAGCGTCCGTGTCTGTTTCACCGCACAGGATTAAGATATTTAGTAGCAGGGAGGTGGACAGGTTGGCTAACATTAAATCTGCAAAGAAGAGAATTTTAGTGACAGAGACAAAGACTGCCAGAAATAAGGCAATCCGCTCTGAGGTTAAGACTTCGATCAAGAAGGTGGAGGCGGCTGTTGCAGCCGGCGATAAATCCGCTGCTGACGCAGCTCTCAAGAATGCGACCTCAGTGATTGAGTCTGCTTGCAGCAAGGGCGTATATCACAAGAACAACGCCGCAAGAAAAGTGTCCCGTCTGGCAAAGCTCGTCAACGGTGTCGCTTAATCTATTCATTCACAATAATTACAAAAAGAGCCCGGCAACCGTCATGCCGGGCTCTTTTTGTAAGGAACTTCCTTACATAAAAAGCTCCGCGAGAATGTGCCGCAGGCACATTCTATGAGTATTTCAGTAGAAACAGCTCCACTGCCAGCTGCTCCTGCATACGCCCGCTCTTGGCGGCCTCCTCGAACGAGGCTCCGTCCGCAATTGCCTCTTTTAAGAGCTCCATCGAAAAAAGCTGGCTCTGGGACTGGTACTTGCGCACCGCCCAGTCCGGACACCCAGCCTTCGACGCAATGTCCCTGCTCCCAAAGCCGTGGTTTGTCATAGATTTCACCACGATCAACTGTTGGAAATGGGCGCTGATTAAAAACAGAATCCGCATCGGCGGCTCCTTGAGGGAGAGCAGGTCATAGTAGAGCTCCAACGCCTTTTTCTGTTGATGTGCCGCCACCGCATCCACCATATCAAAGATCTTGTTCTCCGTCTTCTCCGAGGTGATCGCCGCCACATCCTCCGCTTCCACGCATTCCCTTTCCATGGTATAGCACAGGAGTTTCTCCAGCTCCCGGTCAATATTCTCCATATCATTCCCTGTCCTGCGGATGAACTGCGCATAGGCATCGCGCGTCATGGTTCTGCCGTTTTTCTTTAATCGCCCCTCAATCCAACGAGCAAGAACTTCATCCTTCTGTCTCGCGAACTCCACGGCAAGTCCGACACGGCCCGTCTCCTTGAACATCTTGGTTTTGCGGTCTACCTCCTGCTCCACAAACAGAATGCAGGTGCTCTCCGGCACCGTGGCCAGATACTCTGTAAGCTCTGCGGAGGGCTTTTTGAACAGACCGCTGTCTTCAATCAGAATCACTCTTCGCTCCGCAAAAAAGGGCAGCGTCTCAGCCAGATCAATGATCTCCCGAGGGTCGATATCCGTCCCCTCAAACCGGGAAACATTCATTGTGTCTCCCTCCTGCACCAGCGCGTGCAGAAGCTTATCCCGATACTGCCGGATCAGGTAAGTCTCTACTCCAAAGAGCAGATATATCGGCCGAAACCGAGCGTTTTTAATGTCATCATCTATTCTTTTCATAACATTTTCTCTTTGTCAATACAAGACAGGTTTTGCCATTTCACGGTTTTCTGTTGAAAACGTTTCCTGTTTATCTATAATAAAGATCAATAAACATTTCTTTAGAAAGACCAATTAACATTTCTTTCCAACCAGATAAGGAGGTATGCAAATGACAAGAGAGGAACTCACAGACAACTACGCGGCCAGCATGGAGAACGAGCGGCGTGCGCTGGGATACTCCCAGGAAAAAATGGCACGTATTCTTGGAATCTCCTGTTCCGCGTACAAGCGCATTTTGTACGGCGAGAGCGGAAAAATCGATATCTACATCGCCTACCGGATGTATCTTCTTACACACAAGTTCACATTCGAACTCGGCTGGATCTCGGACCCTTATCTGGACATATTCTCAAAACTGCGGCAGCTCAACGAACCCCAGCTGAATTTTCTCAACACCATCATTGATCTGGAGCTTGGCTTCAAAGACTCTCTCGCCGAAAATCAGCAAGCGGAAGATTTCATCTCCGTGCTCATCCCCACCGGCAACATGCAGGACGGCATGTACTGGGACTCTGCCAACATCGAAAAGCTTAACATCTCTGCCTACCGCATGATCTACGGAAAACAGATTGACTGTGGTGTGCGTGTTACCAGCAGCCATCTGCTCCCGGTCTATCAGCTCAATGATATTCTCCTAATCAGCCATCAGCCCATCCGCGACGGCGACACAGGCATTTTCATCGACACCTCCACCGGACTCACCTACATACGAAAATATCGCCAGTCTTCCGTCGGCATACTTGAGCCCGTCAACAACTATGGCGACACCATCTCCATCGATGACACCGACAAAGACGATATCAAACGCTGGATCAAATTCGGCCGTATCCTGACGAAGGTGCGATCCTAATCCAGCAGGCTCCGCAGCGCTTAGAAACTGCTCAAAAACAAGCACTGTTAAAAGTTATCTTTGAGCAGTTCCTAACCTCGCATACGACAGATAGGTCAGATAAAGCCTGTGTGTAAACGACCCTGGGGCAAGAACCGACTCCAGCGCCTGTCCCGACAGTTTTTTAAATCGCTCCAAAAGGTCAATGACATCTCCCGCCGTCAGCCGGTAACTGCGCGGCACATAGCAGAACTTTCCGGCCGGATCAGGCACAACCGCCAGCTCGTCAAAGCGGCACCTCCTCTCCAGCCCGTTCAACACATCTAAAAGAGTCTCGACCACATCCTCCATGTATACCAGCTCAAGCTCCAGCTTCCGAACCGCCTCCGGTATCGGCAGATCTTCTGCGATACTCCGGCAGAGCGCAGGCACAACAGCCGCATCCCCCGGCGGACACAACCGCCCAAACAGATCCGGAAACCGGAAAATGACCGTGTGTACGTTTGTCAGTTTTCCAACCGTGTTCAGCAGCAATTCCTCCGCCTGTTTTACCTCCCCGTAGGGTGACCGCGCGTACCTGCCGAGCAGCGTGGCGTGATAGGAGGATGCAAACACAACCGGGCAGGGATTTTTGAGCCTGCACAGTGCATCCTCCAACCGCTCCGTGAACTTAAAGTTCTTTGCCATGAAGTCGTCCATGTCTTTCGCCTTGGTTACTTCCGCAAGATGAAACACAAAATCCGCCCGCCTGCAGTGCTCCTCCAGTTCCTCCAACGGTACACTCTGATCACACGTGACCAGCTCAATTTCCGCCGGATTCCCGACCGCCTCCACCCGGTGAATCCTGTCCTTTCCACTCTGTATTGCTCTCAGGGCAAGGATTAAGTTTCTGCCGATGAAAGTGTCAGGTCCCGTGATCAGTATCTGGTACATGCTTTATCTCCGGTTTCTTTACTTATAGCCAATCGCCATTACGGTAAACTGTTTGTCTTCGCTTCCGCCTGCCATCCTCAGCTCAACGGTATGCTCAGCGGCCTCCTTCTCGTCCAGCGCAATGCAGACCTTTCCGTTGTTCCAGCCGGATGCGTCATAGCAGCTCAATGCCTCTGTCTTCCCGCCGTCAACAAAGAGATCCACCTGGCCAAACACCGGCTGATTGCTTATCTTGTACACAATCAGCATGGAGCTGCAGTTGACCGTTAATTTCAGCGGATCGTCTCCGCCGGAGGCGGTATGCATCCAGTTGTCCGCAAACCAGGGCGCATCCTTGCCGTCCTTATATTCATAACCAAACCATGGCACCTCTTTGTCCTTTTCGGAGAAACCGCCAGCGCTGACAGAAACGATCGCTGCGTCGTCCTCCGCCTTAGTCGTCGAATCGATCATCCTGTAGCCCTGATAAGTCGAGGTCTTCACCGGGGCAATGGCATTCACATCTGCTATATTGTCCGCCTTTACCTCCTCTTTATCGATTTTGTCCATCAACCGCATAATACAGTCCGCCATCAGCAGATGTCCGTCATTGTTCGGATGAAGGCCGTCCGAATAGAACCAGTCATCAAA
>JAFLRQ010000080.1:0-2036 GCA_022511395.1 Agathobacter sp.
GCCAGGCTCGTGGGCTTACAGGAGATGTACACCAGCTTGTCCACGCCGAAGGCGATGATCTTCTCCAGCGCCTTCGGATGAACGCCCTCCCGGGGCGGATCCAGAATGATGAAGTCCGGGCGCTCCTCGATGCTGTCCAGCATCTTTAGGACGTCCCCTGCAAGAAAACGGCAGTTGGACAGACCGTTGAGCGCCGCGTTCTCGCGCGCCGCCTCGACTGCCTCCTCCACAATCTCCACACCGACCACTTCCCGGCAGATCGGCGCCAGAATCTGCGCGATCGTTCCGGTGCCGCTGTAGAGGTCATAGACGGTCTTTCCCTGCAGCCGCTCCGGCGAATCCCCGAGAATGAAATCTCTGGCTGTCTCATACAGGATTTCCGCTCCCAGCGAGTTCGTCTGAAAGAAGGAGAACGGGGAAATCCGAAACTTCAAGCCCAGCAGCTCCTCGTAGAAATAATCCTCGCCCCATAAAATGTCCGTCCCCTCATTTTTGACCACATCCGCCACGCTGTCATTTTTCGTGTGCAGAATTCCCTGCAGTCTGCCCTGCAAGGGCAGCTCCCGCAGGGCGGACGCCCAGTCTCTCAGGAGCTCCTGACCATTTTCCGCGCCTGTCTCCCACTCCTGGGTGGTCGTCACGAGATCCACCAGGATCTGCCCGGTTTTTACCGCCTTGCGGACAAGAAGATGCCGCAAATAGCCGGTGTGGCGCATTCTGTGGTAAAACGGCACATTTTTCTCCGCAAAAAATTGGAGTGTTGCCCGGAGGAGTGTCCGAAAATCCTCATCCACGATCTGGCAGTTCTCCACAGTCACAATATCATAGAAGCTTCCCCGCTTGTGCATGCCAAGGGCCAACGGCCCATCCATATACACATCCCCGAACGAGAATTCCATCTTATTGCGGTACTCCGTCTCGCGCGGGCTGCCTTTGATGCCTGTGAATTCGTAAGAGCAGGCATCCCCGATCGCCTGCTGCATCAGCTTTCGCACCTGCGCCTCCTTGAGCTTTAGCTGCTCGCCGTAAGGGAGCGTCTGGTATGTACAGCCGCCGCATTCCCCAAAATGCGGGCACGGACTCTCCGCCTCAAGCGGAGAGCGTGCAAGCGTCTCAAGAAGTCTCGCCTCCGCCTTGCCCCGCCTTGCTTTGTTTACCGCAAAGGACACCCGCTGTCCGGGTATCGTGTTTTTCACGATCACCCGCTCCCTCTCATCCGTCATCACAATCCCGCGGTTCGGAAACTCCACCTCCGTCACGGTTCCCTCTGAAATCTGTCCCTTTTTCATCGCATCCCCCTGAATCGAGCATGGGTGAGTTCTTCCCTGCCCGCCGCGCGGAGCGCATACGGCTTTTGCTGCCAACTTCCTTTTGCACCCCTGCGCATAAGCAGAGGGACTACTTGCGCAGTCCCTCTCATCATACTATCTACACTTGATTCCTTCGAAGCGTCTGCCGGATTCTTTCTCCTGAGACTTCTCATCCCCGAAGTGCCTGTCGGATTAGTCCTCCTCAGACTCATCATCCTCCGACTCGTCTTTTGCAGCGGAATCATCTTCCTCGTCCTCGAAGAAATCCGTGTCAAAATCGTCGTCAAAATCATCTTCAAAATCGTCCAGATAGTCCGGCGTAAAGAAACGGTAAATTCCGTAAACCGCCGCTGCCACCGCGACAACTGCGCCGATAATGGCAAATACGATCAATACCTTGCTGGGTTTCTTCTTGGTCTTTTCTTCCACTGCCTTTTCCCTCCTCTTCAGCAGATCATTCAGTTTCAACGCGTTCAACATGTCTGTCATCTTCTCGGATGCCATAATATCCTCCATCTTGCTCATCACACATCACTCCTTCTCTCAAATAAACTACTCATATTATAGCATATGTTTTCCAATTTTCCTACGAAAAATTATAAATTTTTTAAAAAATTACTCATTGATCTTTTTTAATTTCGCAAAGGACGCAAACATTTTCTTCGTCCCCACCCGGTCAAAATCGACTGTGACCTCGTAATCCCTGCCGCCGGAGACAATCGCCGT
>JAFLRQ010000080.1:2136-9231 GCA_022511395.1 Agathobacter sp.
TCTCCGGTTCAAAATCCATTCTGCCTCCGCCGCCCATAAGCTCCGGCGGGATCTCCTTCACAAACCGTGAGACCTTTCCGTACTGAGTCTCTCCGCGGATCGTCCGCATTCTGGCGCAGCTGATGGTCAGATGCTCCTTCGCGCGGGTGATGCCGACATAGGCAAGGCGCCGTTCCTCCTCAATCTCCGCATCCGCGTTGTCACTGGTGATCGACATATAGCTGGGAAACAGGCCATCCTCCATCCCCGCCAGATACACATTGGAAAATTCCAGACCTTTGGAGCTGTGCAGCGTCATGAGCACCACATAGTCGCTCTCGCCCTCCAGCGAATCAATATCGGCAATCAGCGCCACCTCCTCCAAAAAACCGCTCAAGGTCGGCGTTTCCTGAGTCTCTTCATAGTCTGCCGCTTTGCTGATCAACTCATCGATATTCTCAATCCGCTCCTCCGCCTCCTCAGTGCCCTCCGCGCGCAGCTCCTCCGTATATCCGGTGGTCTCCAAGATCTCCCTGATCAGCTCTGAGATGGACAGATACTGCGCCTTGGTGCGCATCAGCCGGATAAAGAGCACAAACGGCTCAATTTTTGCAGCCGCCCTGCCCATCCCGGGGATATCGGCGGCAAGCTCCAGGCCCCGATACAGGCTCAGGCCGTTCTCCGCGGCATATGCCGCCACCTTCCCGACGGTGGCGGCGCCAATGCCGCGCTTGGGGACATTGATGATGCGCCCCACCGCCAGGTCGTCCTGCCCATTGTCGATGGTCTTTAAGTAGGCGAGAATGTCCTTGATTTCCTTGCGCGCATAAAAGTTCACCCCGCCGACCACCTTGTAGGGGATGTTTCCTGTGATAAAACGCTCCTCGAACAGACGGGACTGCGCGTTGGTCCGGTAGAGAACGGCACAGTCGTGGTATCGGCTCTCGGCATTCCGCACCCGCCGGGCAATGTCTCTGGCAATGTAATCCGCCTCCTCGTCCCCGCTGTCCAGCTGTTCAAAGGCGATCCGCTCCCCCGCGCCGTTTGCCGTCCACAGGCGCTTTTCCTTGCGCCCAATGTTGTTGGCAATTACATGGTTGGCGGCATCCAGAATGTTCTGTGTGCTCCGGTAATTCTGTTCCAGCTTGATGACACAGGCATCCGGAAAATGCTTCTCAAAATGTAAAATATTATAGATATTGGCTCCGCGGAACTTGTAAATCGACTGATCGTCATCGCCGACCACACAGAGATTTTTGTACTTGGACGCCAGCAGGCGGATCAATTCAAACTGCGCCGTGTTCGTGTCCTGATACTCGTCCACCATGATGTAGCGGAAACGCTCCTGATAGGAGGCCAGCACCTCCTTGTCGAGCCGAAAGAGCTCCACGGTCTTCATGATCAGATCGTCGAAGTCCAGCGCGTTGTTCTGCCTCAATGCCTGCTGGTACTCCCGATAGACCTGTGCCTGACGCCTCTTATTGTAATCTCCCGCCGCCCTGTTTTCAAATTCGTCCGGGTCAATGAGCTCGTCCTTCGCCGAGGATATCGCGGCGAGGAAGGATCTTTCTTTATGTATTTTTGTGTCAATCTGCAGGCGTTTGCAGATATTCTTCATCAGCGTTTTCTGATCATCCGCATCGTAGATCGTGAAATGCGTGTCAAAGCCCAGCCGGTCTATGTATCTGCGCAGGATCCGCACGCAGGTAGAATGAAAGGTGGACACCCAGATGCTCTCCGACCCGTATCCGACCATTGCATCGATCCTCTCCCGCATCTCGGACGCCGCCTTGTTCGTGAAGGTGATCGCCATAATATGGTAGGGATTCACCTGCCGCTCCTCGATCAGGTATGCCGTCCGGTGTGTCAGCACGCGGGTCTTGCCGGAGCCGGCTCCCGCCAGAATGAGAAGCGGCCCCTCCGTCGTCTCCACTGCCTTCTGCTGTTCGGGATTCAACCCCTCAAGAATATTCATCGCCTCAAACCTCTCTCATTATAAATTCGCAAATTATGATCGCTTAATCCTGATTGATACCAACGGATTGCTGCACTGCTTTGCAGCTCCCGCAATCCTACAAACATTCGGAATCCGCTGATTTTCCATGGAAAATCACTACTTCCTCATGTTTGGGCGGGTCACTAAGATCAAAAGTTGCCTTCGTGCAAGCACGGGCAATTTTGCTCTTGTGACCCTGGTATCAATCATTATAACACATGAAACGCCAATCGGACAAAAATTTCTTGTGATTTGGCTTTTTATCCTTTATAATGGTACAAAGAAACGAGGTGATCACAGTGGAAGATGATGTAAAAAGCTTTTTGGCAGAGCTCCAGCTCAAGCTGAAATCAATAGACTATGTAAAGACAGAAGACATTCCGAATATCGGGCTGTACATGGATCAGGTCACCACCTTTATGGAGGAGGAGCTCAAGGCGTGCAAGCGCTACGAGGAGGACAAGATTCTGACCAAGACCATGATCAACAACTATGCCAAGAATAATCTGCTTCCGGCACCGGAGAGAAAAAAGTACTCCAAGCAGCATATCCTGACGCTGCTCTTTATTTATTATTTTAAAAACATTCTGAGTATCAGCGATATCCACACGATCCTCGACCCGCTCACCAAACAGTATTTCGAGAATCCGGACGGATTCAACATGGAAGACGTGTACAACGAGGTATTCCGCCTGGAAAAGACAGAGAGCGAGAAGCTCTTAAAGGATCTCGGGAAAAAATATATTCTGGCGCAGGAAACCTTTCAGGACTTCCCCGAGGAAGACCGGCATTTCCTGCAGTCCTTCAGCTTTATCTGCCTGTTAAGCTACGATGTGTACATTAAGAAAATGATCATCGAGAGCGTAATCGATGACTTAAAAGGAAAATCCTCTGCAAAGGAAGACGACGAAAAATAAGGGCAGTTACTCACCCTTCAGACGGGAAAATACCAGATCATAGCCGTCCTTTCCATAATTTAAGGATCTGTTCACGCGGCTGATTGTGGCTGTGCTTGCCCCTGTCTTCTCCGCGATGTCCAAATATGTCTTCTTCTCCCGCAGCATCCCCGCCACCTCAAACCTCTGCGACAGCGACAGCAGTTCATTCACCGTGCACACATCCTCAAAGAATGTGTAGCACTCTTCTCGGTTTTTCAGGCAGAGGATTGCGTCAAACAAATGGTCCACTGCCTCCGTTCTCAAATTTTTACTCATGCTTGCTTCCTTCTTTATCGGACATTTTTCATATTTTAGCATAGTAAAGCTGTAAAGTAAACATGTTTCTTGCATTAATTTCCGAGTGTGGTATAATTCTAAGAACAGGACGGAATTTTTTATAGAAAAGAGATTAGAATCATGAGAAAAGTAGGATATTTTTTTGCATCCTTTCTTCCATTTATCTTTGTATTGTTCATCCAGCTGCTCGCCACAGTGTTTCTGGAAGGAATGGCTGCATTGTTCCTTTTATGGACGGAGAAAGATGAATTTTATTTTGACGCGCTTATGACGATGTCATCCGATCTGAATTTTAACTATACACTGATGATCGTGTACTCCCTCATCAGCATCATGGTCTTCAGCCTCTGGTATTACCGAAGCTGCGGCGGTGTTTTTTTGCCCAAATTTTCCAAGACCTTCAATGGCCTTCAGATTTTCGGCGTCATAGTAATGGTCCCGGGGGCCCAATTTGCATGCAGCCTTCTGATGGGGATCATCGCAGCTCTGATACCGTCGTGGATGGAACAGTATGAACGCCTGATTGAGTCCTCCGGCCTCGACAGCACCCTCACGGTTCCGCTGTTTCTCTATGCCGTGCTTCTCGGGCCGATCTGTGAGGAGCTGATCTTCCGCGGTGTGACCATGCGGCTTGCCCGGCAGGCTCTGCCCTTCTTTCTGGCAAACCTGCTGCAGGCAGTTCTCTTCGGCGCCTTCCACTTGAACTGGATGCAGGGCTGCTACGCCTTTGCGCTCGGCCTTCTGCTGGGCTTTGTCTGCGAGAGGGGCGGCAGCATCTACTACTCGATCCTTTTGCACATTTTGTTCAATTTCTGGGGAACAGTCATCTCACCGCTGCTTGGTGAGATCGATGACGAGGCGCTCTTTTTGATCGTCATCTTCGCCGGCACAATCCTCTCGCTGGCTGTCGGCCTGACACTGTTTATCCTCGGTATCAGCCGCAAAAAAAGGCGCGGAACGAATGAAAACTCCCCTCAATAACTCAATTCAGATGTTCTAACTCCTCCAGCCAGAGAGTTCCGCAGGCATCGCTGGGCATGCGCAGATCCCCGCGCGGACTGACTGCCACCGTTCCCACCTTGGGGCCGTCCGGCAGGCAGGAGCGCTTGAACTGCTGCGCAAAAAAGCGCCGATAGAAGGTCTTCTCCCACTTTATGATTGTATCTCTGTCATAAGAGCCCTCGAACGCAAGCTCCGCCAGACGCAGGATTTTTGCCGGTGAGGAGCCGAAACGCAGCATATGATAGAGGAAAAAGTCGTGAAGCTCGTAAGGGCCTACCAGATCCTCCGTCTTCTGGGAGATCTGCCCGTTCTCCGGCGGGAGAAGCTCCGGCGACACCGGCGTATCCAGCACATTCCGGAGTGTCCTCTGCAGCCGCTCATCCCCGCAGGTATCCGTGTAATAGCGCACCAGATGCCGCACAAGCGTCTTTGGCACGGAGGCATTTACCCCGTACATCGACATGTGGTCGCCGTTGTAGGTGGCCCAGCCCAGCGCAAGCTCCGACAAATCGCCGGTTCCGATGACCAACCCGCCCTCCTTGTTTGCAATATCCATAAGGATCTGCGTCCGCTCCCTCGCCTGCGCATTTTCATAGGTCACGTCATGAACGTCCGCATCCTGGCCGATATCCTGAAAATGCACATTCACCGCAGCTTTGATATCCACCTCCACCAGCTTCGCCCCAAGCGATTGCACAAGGTTCACCGCGTTGTCATAGGTGCGGTCCGTGGTTCCAAAGCCCGGCATCGTCACCGCCACAATCCCGCTGTGATCCCTATTTAAAAGATCAAACGCCTTCACGGTCACAAGCAGCGCAAGCGTGGAATCCAGTCCGCCGGAAATGCCGATCACCGCTGTCCGGCTGTTTGTGTGCATGAGCCGTTTCTTTAAGCCCAGCGCCTGAATCATCAGGATCTCGTCACAGCGCTCGTTGCGCCTTGCCTCATCCTTCGGCACAAAGGGCATCGGGTCCGGCTTCCGCGTCAATTCCGTCTTTTCAAGCTTCAGGTCAAAGGGAATCCGCATATGGTCATCTTCCGTCACAAAGGTCGTCATCCTCCTGCGGTCCGCCGCCAGCCGCTCTACGTCAATCTCCGCATACAGCACCCCCTCCGCAAAGCGGGACTCACTCAAGATATGGCCGTTCTCCGCAATGAGGTCATGCCCGCAGAACACCACATCCTGTGTGGACTCCCCCTCTCCCGCCGAGGCATAGACATAGCCGCAAACGAGCCTTGCAGACTGGCCGCCCACCAGCTCTCTGCGATAACCGGCCTTGCCGGTGATCTCGTCGGAGGCGGACAGATTCACGATAATTGTGGCTCCCGCGCACGCGCGGCGGATGCTGGGCGGGTCCGGTGCCCACAGATCCTCACAGATCTCCGCGGCTACCACAAGCTTCGGCATCGAGCTGCAGGAAAAGAGCAGATTTGTGCCAATCGGAGCCTCTGTGCCGTCCGGCATCGGATATTTTGCACTCAGCCCCGCCCCCGACACAAAATGCCTCAGCTCATAAAATTCGTTATAGTTGGGGAGGAAGGTCTTGGGCACCAAACCCAGAATTTTTCCCTCCCACACTGCCGCCGCCATATTGTAGAGCTTGCCTTTCACCACGAAGGGAAGTCCCACGAAAAAGAGTGCGTCAAGCCCTGCGCTCTCCTCCACGATCTTCATGAGCTCCGCTTTCGCCGCCTCCAGCAGTGTTTCCTGCAAAAAGAGGTCTCCGCAGGTATAGCCCGTGATGCAAAGCTCCGGAAAGACAACAAGCTTTGCGCCCGCGGCTGCCGTCTCCTGCATGTGCTCCCGAATTTTTTCTCCATTGTATACGCAGTCCGCCACCCTAAGCTGCGGGGTCACTGCCGCCACTTTTACATATCCGTCCTTCACGCTCTGATCTCCTTTAACTCGTCAATGTCAAATGTGTACGCCGTATTACAAAACTGGCACTTTACCTCAATGCTCTCCCCATCCTGAATGATCGAATCCAGATCCTTTTTGCTCAGCGTGGACAGCGCGCGGGAAACCTTCACCTTGGAGCAGTCGCAGGCAAACGCCGCAGGCATTGTGTCTGTAATCTCGACATCCAGCTCCCCCAGAATCTCCTCTAAAATCCCCTCCGGGGTCAGTCCGCGCTCCAGCATCCTTGTGACCGAATCGATCTTTTGGATCCTCTCCTCCAGTTTTTCAATCACCTCATCTGAGGTATCCGGCATGAGCTGAATGATAAATCCACCGGCCTGCGCCACCGTGTTATCTTTGTTCATGAGCACGCCAAGTCCCACTGCCGAGGGGATCTGTTCCGAGGTGGCAAAATAGTAGGTCAAGTCCTCCGCAATCTCTCCGGTCTGCAGCTGGCACTGCCCCACATAAGGTTCCTTTAAGCCGATATCCTTCATGACACTCAAAATCCCAAGATCCAGCGCGCCTCCCACGTTCAGCTTGCCCTGCGCATTCGGCGGCAGATCGACCACAGGCGTGCGCGCAAAGCCCTTCACATTTCCCTTAGAATCCGCGGTGACCGTCAGCCCCTTTGCAGGACCGCTGCACTCAATCTGCAGCGTCAGCAGATCCGTCTCATTTTTCAGCATTGCGCCCATCATTGCACCGCCGGACAGAAGACGCCCAAGCGCCGCAGTCATGATCGGCGATGTATTGTGATATTTCCTCGCCGTCTCCACCAGTTCCCTCGATGTAATCGCAAACGCGCGGATGGCGGCATTGGCCGCGGTCGCGCGCACAATATAGTCTGACATGATGGTCTCTCCTATCTCTGAGTATATTTTAAGTATACTGATACCAACGGATTGCTCCATTGCTGCGCAATTCTCGCAATCCTGCAAACATTCGGAATCCGCTAATTTACTTCGTAAATTGCTGCTTCC
>JAFLRQ010000081.1 GCA_022511395.1 Agathobacter sp.
GGTTGCCGTGGCTTCACAGATCCTATGTATCTCCACCACTCTGAATAAGAGAAAAACAACAATATTGACTTCTTAATAAGAATAACGCTAATTATTCACAGTGTCAAGACTAATTTGTTGACATAATGATTGAAATTATTTATACTATATATAATAGTTTATTGTTTTAAAAATGAACTAAAGGATGAGTGAGGCAAAATATGCGAAAATTAACAACAAAAGAATTGGAAATTGGCATGGTTGCGGCAGAGGCAATCATGACACCACAGGGACAGGAGCTGGCTCCCGCGGGGACGGAACTGACCCGTCAGCTAATCAACCGCATGAAGCTCTATCGCGTAGAGTATGCAATGGTAGAGGGAGAAGATCCCGACGCACAAAAGGTTTCCAAAACATACGCACAAGAGATCAAGACTCATTCTCAAAAGGTTGCCGCATCGGACGAATTCCGCGACTTTCAAGTCACTTATTTCCAAGCAATCAACAGGATGAAAGCTTCCTACACCGGACTGATCGAGCGGCATGAACCGATAGATACAGCCGCACTGCTATCCGCTGTGTCAGACCTATTTCTCTCTCGTTCCACAATCGTAGAGCTGTTTGATATGATTTATAATATGCGGACCATGACGGATGCCGTGTATTCCCACTGCCTGAATGTGGGACTGATCTCCCGGATGATCGGCCGCTGGCTGAAATTCGAAAAGCATGATCTGGACATACTCACTCTTGCAGGCTTGATGCACGATATCGGCAAGCTCAAGATTCCGCCCGAGGTTCTGGAAAAACCGGACTCTCTGACAGACGAAGAATTCGCCATGATCCGGCAGCATCCCCAATTCAGCTATGATGTCCTCAAGGATCAGATTCTGGATTTCCGCATCAAAAATGCCGCTCTCATGCACCATGAGCGCAGTGACGGCAGCGGCTATCCGTCCCATCTGACGCAGAGTGACATTGACAGCTTCGCCATGATTGTCGCAATCGCGGATGTCTACGATGCCATGACTGCGGCGCGCTCCTACCGTGCGCCTCTGTGTCCCTTCCAGGTAATCAGCATCTTTGAGCAGGAAGGCTTCCAGAAATACGATACGGGCTATATCCTTACTTTTCTAAGGCAGATCGCAACCGCTTACCAAAATAACCGCGTGATGCTCAGCGACGGCAGAGGGTGCAAAATCGTCATGCTGAACCAGAACGCCCTTTCCCGGCCAATCGTGCAGTTCGACGACAACAGTTGTCTGGATCTGTCCACAGCCAGCAAGGATCTCTTTATTAAGGCAGTCGTTTAAAAGCGTTCGTTCGAACTAAATACCCAAAATAAAAAGGATGTGTCCGAGCACATCCTTTTTTAATCTACGAAACTTTAAGGATAAACTTCTGAAGATCTTTCTCATCCGCCGCTTTCTCGATCTGCGCGCCGATGGCCTTTAACTTTTCTTCAAACGCCTCATACCCGCGTTCAATATAATAGATATCATCCACAATCGTAACGCCCTCAGCCGCGAGTCCCGCGATCACCAGCGCAGCCCCCGCCCGCAGATCCGGAGCATTGACCCTCGCACCTGTGTAGCGGTCCACACCGCAGATGATCGCAATGTTGCTCTCCACCTTGATGCTCGCTCCCATGCGCGTCAATTCGTCCACATATTTAAAACGATTCTCAAAAATGCTCTCCGTCACGGTGCTGGTTCCATCTGCGATCCCGAGCAGCACTGCCATCTGGGGCTGCATGTCTGTGGGGAAACCGGGGTATGGAAGCGTTGTGACCTGCGTGTGTAAAAGCCTTCCGTCGGAAATCACCCGCACCGCATCGTCAAACTCGCGAACCCTGCAGCCCACCTCTAAGAGCTTTGCCGTAGTCGCCTCTAAATGCTTGGGAATTACGTTCTTCACCAGTACATCCCCGCCCGCCACTGCAGCCGCAAACATAAAGGTTCCCGCTTCAATCTGATCCGGGATCACGGAGTACTCTGTCTTATGGAGCCTCTCCACGCCGACAATACGAATCACGTCCGTACCTGCGCCGCGGATATTTGCTCCCATACTGTTCAAAAAGTTCGCCACATCTACCACATGAGGCTCTTTCGCAGCATTTTCAATTACGGTCTTTCCGGTTGCCATGGCCGCCGCCATCATAATGTTGATTGTGGCGCCGACAGACACTTTGTCCAGATAAATATGCGTCCCCACAAGGTTTTTTGCCTCTGCCACCACAAGCCCATGGGCAATGTCCACGCTGGCTCCCAAAGCGCGGAAGCCTTTGATATGAAGGTCGATCGGACGGCTTCCAATATCACAGCCACCCGGCAGAGCGACCTCCGCCTTTTTATATTTTCCCAGCAGAGCTCCCAAAAGATAATAGGAGGCTCTGATCCGCCGGATGAACTCGTTGTCCACGCTGACATTCTGGATAAATGAGCCGTTAATGCGCACGGTGTGTGCATCCACGCGTTCTACCTTGGCACCAATCTCCTCGATGGCCTGCAGCAAAACTTTAATGTCCCTGACATTCGGTACATTTCCAACGGTAACGGTCTCATCTGTCATAATAGCTGCCGCCAGAATCGCAAGCGCGGCATTTTTCGCTCCGCCGATCTCAACTTCCCCGTTCAGCGGATTCCCGCCTTTGATAACGTACTGCTCCATTTCTCACCTCATATCGATCTAGGCATTTTTTAAATAGACCTACTATCTATACTATTCGTAAAACACCTGATTGTTATTCAAAAAACAAAGTTTCGATATGATTCTGTTACTCCTGTGTGCCCGCATTGGGATTGACGATTGTCAGCGGCTGATCGAAACGAATCTTGGCAAGCTCGTCCGGGTCAACATACCAGTCGTCCTCTTTCTGCCATGCGTCCATCACTTCATTGTAGTAATCCTGCTTGCGCTGGTCAATAATGGATGCACGATTCTTCTCCGTCGCTTCCGTGTCGGTATCACTGTCTACCCGCACAATATACAGCGCAGTATCGGTCTCAATCAGTCCGGAGGTCTCTCCCACGTTCAGTTTCTTTAAAGCAGCCAATACCGGATCTTCCTGATTGCCATCCCCGCTGTCCGCGGCATCTCCGCCATCTTCCGTATTTCCGTCGTCTTCCGTATTCTCGGTATCTTCGCCGTCTTCTGTGTCTTCGGCATCTTCGCCGTCCTCGGTATTCTCGGCATCCTCACTGTCACCGGTATTCTCAGTATCTCCGTCATCCCCGGCATTCTCAGTATCTCCGCTTTCCTCGTCATCCTCGGCTTCGGATTCGTAAGTCGCGTAAGCCTCCTTTGTGGTTTCCAGACTGTGCGCGGCGGCGAGGCTCTCCAGCGTAGCCCCCTCCTCAGCCAGTCCATTCACGATATCCTGCGCCGTTGACTTCAACGCCGCAATCTCGTCCTCTGTGTATGCCACCGAGCTTCCGTTCTCATCGGTATGATAGTCCGTCCGAATCATCAGGCGGGTATAACCGCGCATGTTCGCCTCTTCATCCGACACATTGACATCGGCCTTCTCTTCAATCGCTTTCCTCGTCTTGTTCTGGATCGTGTAGAGCGTCAGAACCTCCTCGACAATACTCTCTGTGGCTCCCATCTCACGGCACGCCTTTTTGGAATTGTCACGGATAAAGGCCGCAGCCGCCTCTTTGATCGCCGCCTTCTCCTCCTCTGTAAGCACAACCCCATACTCGTCCATGTGCAGCTTGAGTGTGTACAGGTCATGGATCGCATCCATCGCAGAGTCCTTTAACATATCCTCCATGGTTATTCCAACGCCATACAGATCCTGACTCCACACATCGTCGCCAAAATACAGCTTATAGACATCTTCTGAACTCGCCTGCTGAAAACGGCAGTAGAAATTAGCAACTCCCATGGACACATCTACGCCTTCCATACTCGCAATCACAGCACTTTTATCAATTTTTCCACATCCGGCCAATGCGGATGTACACATCATTCCAGCCAACAATAAGGCAATTACTCTCTTTTTCATGTTTCCTCCTAATAAGTCCAATTTACGCATAACATTATAAGTCTTTTTCTTATAACTGGCAAGGATTAACTTGTAATTCCGCGATTTTCGTGCATTTCTTCCGTATTTTCCCCATTCAGGGCGTCCTTTTCTCCGCACAATAACAAGTTCATTCGCCCTAAAAGCTCCTCAAGTATGTCCAAAATATCCCGTTTTTGATCCCGAAAGTCTCTTTTTAATGTATAGGTAAAATAAGGATTTTGGATGTCAGCCACGAATTTCAGGGCAGCACACGCCGCGACAAGCTCCGGAATCTTTGCCGGATTCACGCGTGCCTTTTCATACATGGTGAGCTTCAGCGCCTCGTCCTTCTGTACAACCTCACGGATATAAGTGCGGTGCGCCAGATCCTTAAGCCTTGCAATTCTGATCAGATTCAGAACGGATTTCGGAACATCTCCGAAGCGGTCAATCAGCTCCTCGATCATCTCATCCGCCTCCTCCTGCGACTCGATTCCGGCAATCCGCTTATAGATATCCAGCTTCTGGAATTCGTTTGCGATGTAGGTCTCAGGAATGTAAGCGTCCGTCTGAATATCCACGGAGGTGTCAAATTTCTCCTCAACCGCGCCGCCCTTCGCCTCGCGCACCGCCTCATGGAGCATCTTGCAGTACAGGTCGTAGCCCACCGCCTCCATGTGCCCGCTCTGCTCGGCGCCGAGCAGATTCCCTGCCCCCCGGATCTCCATGTCCCGCATCGCAATCTTAAACCCGCTCCCCAGCTCCGAGTATTCGCGGATCGCGGCAAGCCGTTTTTCCGCCACCTCTTTTAAGAGCTTGTTGCGCCGGTACATGAGAAACGCATAGGCCGTCCGGTTGCTCCGCCCCACCCGGCCCCTGAGCTGATAGAGCTGGGAGAGTCCCATATTGTCCGCATCGCTGATAATCATGGTATTCACATTCGAGATGTCAAGCCCCGTTTCTATGATTGTGGTCGAGACCAGCACGTCGATCTCGCCGTTGATAAAGCGGTACATAATGTCCTCCAGCCGGCTCTCCTTCATCTGCCCGTGCGCGAACGCCACGTTTGCCTCCGGCACAAGCGCCTGAATTTTTCCGGCCACCTCATCAATATCTATGACCCGGTTATAGACATAATATACCTGCCCATCTCTCGCAATCTCTCTGGAAATCGCCTCGCGGACAAGCTCCTCGTTGTATTCCATCACATAGGTCTGGATCGGCACCCTGTCCATCGGCGGTTCCTCCAGCACACTCATATCGCGGATTCCGATCAGGCTCATGTGAAGCGTCCTGGGAATCGGCGTGGCGGTCAGCGTCAGCACGTCCACATTCGTCTTGAGCTGCTTGATTTTCTCCTTGTGGGTTACACCGAAGCGCTGCTCCTCGTCAATGACCAAGAGCCCCAGATCCTTGAACCCCACATCCTTTGACAGAATCCGGTGCGTGCCCACGACGATATCCACCTGGCCCTTTTTGAGATCCGTGATGGTATGCTTCTGCTCCGCCGCCGAACGAAAACGGCACAGAAGATCCACCCGCACCGGGAAGTCCTTCATCCGCTGGGTAAAGGTATCATAGATCTGCTGCGCTAAAATCGTGGTCGGGGCGAGATATGCCACCTGCTTGTTCTCCTGTACCGCCTTGAACGCCGCCCTGATCGCGATCTCAGTCTTCCCGTAGCCCACATCTCCGCAGATCAGGCGATCCATGATCTTCGGGCTCTCCATGTCCCGCTTCGTATCCTCGATGGCAAGCTCCTGGTCCTCCGTCTCCTCAAAGGGGAACAGCTCCTCAAACTCCCTCTGCCACACAGTATCCGGTCCGTAGACATAGCCGTTCTGTTTCTCCCGAAGCGCATAGAGCTCCACAAGCTCCTGCGCAATCTGTTTGACATTCGTGCGGACCCGCGTCTTTGTCTTTGTCCATTCCTGCGTGCCCAGCTTGTTCAGCTTGGGCTTTTTCGCGTCCTTGCCCGCATACTTCTGGATCAGCTCCAGCTGTGTGGCGAGAATGTAAAGGTTGGAGCCGCCCGCATACTCAATCTTAATATAGTCCTTGACCTTGCGGTCCACCTCAATCTTTTCAATCCCCTTGTACACGCCGAGTCCATGGTTTTCGTGCACGACATAGTCCCCCACCGCCAGATCGGTAAAGCTCTGTATTTTGCTTCCCTCGTAGGTGCGGGTGCGCTTCTTTTTCTTCTTCTCGCCCCCAAATATGTCCGTCTCTGTGATCACCGCAAACTGCAGGGTCGGATACTCATATCCCCGGTGTACCTTGCCGTAGCACACCATAATCTGTCCCGGCAGCAGCTCGTGGTCATAGTCCTCCGAATAAAAGCTGTTCAGCCCTTCGTTTAATATGTCATCCGCCAGCCGGCGCGCCCTTGTCCGGGAGCCGGAGAGCAGGATAATCCGATAGCCGTTCTTTTTGTAGCGCGTCAGATCACGGATCAGAAGCTCAAAGCTGTTGTTGTAGGGGCTGACGCTCTTAACCTGCACGCCAAAAACACCTGTGGAGGCCATCCCGCAGGTTTTGTTATCCAGCACTGCCAGCGACATACAGGAATATCGCTCAAGCCTTGCCATGATTTCCTTATAACCAAAGAGTTCCCTCATCTGCCCCGGCAGAATATAGCCCTTCTCCAGCCTCTGTTTCATGCTCTCCGCATACTCCAGCTCCGTCTGGCGTCCCCGTTCGGCGCTGCGCGAGAGCTCGTCAAAAAACACCAGCGTATCCTCCGGCGCAAAATAATCCAAAAGCCCTACCCGTTCGCTGCAGAAATAGGACAGATAGGCATCCGTCGTCGTGACCGACTGCTCACTCCACTCTTCCGCAATCTCCCGCGCCTGCGTGAGTGCCCGGTTTGCCTCCTCAGTTTTCATCGCCTTTCTCAGCTTGCCGGAAAATTCCTCCGCCTCCGCAAGGAGCGCCTGAATCCCTGCCTCCCGCTCCTCGTCGGAAAGCACCAGCTCACAGGCGGGATAGATGGTCAAGGCATCAAGCTGTTCAATCGACTTCTGGCTCTCGGTGTCAAACGAACGAATTGTGTCAATCTCGTCCCCCCACAGCTCGATGCGCACCGGGTTCTCCTCCGTCAGCGGAAAAATATCCAAAATTCCGCCCCTCACGGCAAATTGCCCGATGCTCTCCACCTGATACTCCTTCTCATAGCCCATGCGCACCAGATCTGCGGCAAGCTCCTCCAGCTTCACGGTGTCTCCCGGCACAAAATGGCGGATGCAGGACTGCATGCGCTGAGCCGACGCCATGGTGTTCATCAGGGCATCAAAGGTCGTAATCAGCGTGACTCCCTCCTGCTCACAGATCGCCTTGAGCGCGGAAATCCGTTCCGCTGTCAGCAGGTTCCCGCGGATATCAGACTGATAAAACAGGACGTCCTTTGCCGGATAATACAGCGCCGCCGGGTCAAAAAAGCGGTAATCCTCGTAAAGCTCCCTCGCCCGCTGTTCATGGAAGGTGACGATGATCCGGTTCTTTCTGCCCAGGCCAAGTCCGTAAATCATATGTGGTTTTTGCGCATCAATACAGCCGGTGACTGTCACCAGCCCCGGTTTTTTCTGCGCCTTCCGTATATCCTCATAGCCGCCCAGTTCACGCAGCGGCTCTGCAAAAGCCCTCACTGATCGCTCTCCCTCTTCTTCGCATTGAAATCATTCATGGCCTTGTCCGCCTGCCCCTGAATCATAAGCACTGCTGCCGACACTGCGTCCCCGATGGCGGCCTTGGCCTTTTCCCTGTCCTCCCGGTTCATGCGGCTGAGCACATGGGCCGCCAAATCCCAGTTCTCCGGTTTCTCTCCGACCCCCACCTTGATCCGCATAAAATCCTGCGTGCCGACCTCACGGATGATGCTCTTGATCCCGTTGTGGCCGCCTGCGCTCCCCTTTTTGCGCACACGAATATTTCCGGGAGCGAGACTGATGTCATCAAAAATGACCAGCATCTCCTCCCCCGGATCCAAATGGTAATAGTTCACAAACTCCGCCACGCTCTCCCCGCTGGCGTTCATATAGGTCTGGGGCTTGACAAGCATTACCTTCACGCCCTCAATCACGCCGCTGCCGCACAGAGCCCTGTGGCTTTTTTCGCGCACGGCGATACGGTAGCGCTCCGCCAGCGCGTCAATGACATCGAAACCGATGTTGTGGCGTGTCCCCTCATATTTCCTCTCAGGATTCCCTAAGCCTACGATCAAAAACATGATTTCATTCTCTCCGTCAAATTTGTGATTGAATCATCTGCCATTGTACCAGTTAAAGCCATTTCTGTTGTTCTTTTTGACTATGTACAGCGCACTGTCCGCTCCCGCTTTAAGGCTCTTTAAATCGTTTGCGTCTTTGGGAAATGCCGCCGCTCCGCAGCTGAATGTAAGCACAAAATCTCCATATTCTCCGGGGTCATCACACGGCTTAACCTTTTTAGCCTTCTTCTGAAGAAGTTCAAGCTGTCCGTTGATCTTGTCCTTATCCGCACTCCGCACAAGAACCACAAACTCGTCTCCGCCGTACCTTGATATATAGCTCTCCTCACCGAACACCTCACGCAGCGCGGACGAAAAACCTGTAAGTATCCTGTCTCCGGCTTCATGACCGAACCTGTCATTGACCTGTTTGAAATAGTCAATGTCCATAAACAGCAGCGACGCTTCATTTTTATGTGCTTTTGCCAGGTACTGTTCCGCTGTGAAATCAAAAGCTCTTCGGTTCATGACCGATGTCAGAGGGTCATGGACGGAAAGATTTTCAAGCACTCTTTTTTCCGCTGTTTCACGCTTATGAGACAGCATAAATATGATAACCGTCGCTACAAACAGCACGCCTAAAAATATAAGCACGCTGGTCCTGAACTGCTGTATTGCCGATGAAAGCGAACTGCTGGGGATTCTTACCACCACATACCAGCCGTGCATGAAATCTATTTTGGAAAATACCTGCGTATATGTCTCGCTTCCGATCGCATATCTGAGGTTGGCCGATTCCTCCCCTGCATTCATCTTATTCTTCCACTCGATGTACTCATCCTGATACTCGTCGTTTA
>JAFLRQ010000082.1 GCA_022511395.1 Agathobacter sp.
GGTCCACCGTGTTCTGCCACATCTTGTCGTACCACTGCATGGACTCCTCCGGCTTACAGACCACGATCATCTCCTGCTTTTCAAACTGGTGAATCCGGTACACACCGCGCTCCTCAATGCCGTGGGCGCCCTTCTCCTTGCGGAAGCACGGGGAATAGCTGGTCAGCGTGTAAGGCAGCTGCTCCTCATCGTTGATTGTGTCAATGAACTTGCCGATCATCGAGTGCTCCGAGGTTCCGATCAGATACAGATCCTCGCCCTCGATCTTGTACATCATGGCATCCATCTCTTCAAAGCTCATAACGCCCGTGACCACGTTGGAACGGATCATAAAGGGCGGCACGCAATAAGTAAAGCCGCGGTCAATCATGAAATCACGCGCATAGGTGATCACTGCGGAGTGAAGCCGCGCAATGTCCCCCATCAGATAGTAAAATCCGTTGCCGGCAACCCTGCCTGCAGCGTCCAGGTCAATCCCGTCAAACCGCTCCATGATCTCGGTGTGATATGGAACCTCAAAATCCGGCACCACCGGCTCTCCATACTTCTCGATCTCCACATTGCAGCTGTCGTCCTTTCCGATTGGGACGGAAGGGTCAATGATGTTTGGAATCGTCATCATGATCTTTGTGACCTTTTCCGACAGTTCCTTCTCCTGCTCCTCCAGCTCCGCCAGACGGGCGGCATTCGCCGCGACCTCCGCCTTCACCTTTTCAGCCTCGTCCTTCTTGCCCTGTCCCATCAGTGCGCCGATCTGCTTTGAGAGCTTGTTGCGGCTCGCCCGAAGGTCATCCGCCTCCAGCTGTGCGGCGCGCGCCTTTGCATCCAGCTCAATCACCTCGTCCACGAGGGGCAGCTTGTGATCCTGAAACTTTTTCCGTATATTTTCTTTGACCGTATCCGGGTTCTCTCTCAAAAACTTCAGATCAATCATAACAACACACTCCTTGTATATCAGTTAAAGCTCTGAAGCGGGTATTTTTCTGTCAGCGCCTTAACAATCGCCTTCGCCTCGTCCACTGCGGACTCTCCGTTCTTGATCAGCATCGCAATGGCCTCCGCAACCCGATCAAAATCCGCCTCCTTCAAGCCCCTTGAGGTGGCCGCCGGAGTTCCCAGACGGATACCGCTGGTGACAAAGGGCTTCTGCGGATCATTGGGAATCGTATTCTTGTTGGCGGTGATATTCGCGCTGTCCAACAGCTTCTCCACCACTTTCCCGGTCAGCTCGTAGGGAGTCAGATCCACCAACATCAAGTGGTTGTCCGTGCCGTCTGACACAATCTTGATGTCCCGGCTCTGCAGCCCCTTGCACAGCGCCTGCGCGTTCTTCACAATCTGAGTCTGGTATTCCTTGAACTCAGGTTTCAGCGCCTCCGCAAAGCACACGGCCTTCGCCGCGATCACATGCATCAGCGGGCCGCCCTGAATGCCCGGGAAAATCGCCTTGTTGAAATTGTACTTTTCATTTACCTCATTGCTGCACAGAATCATGCCACCGCGGGGTCCGCGCAAGGTCTTGTGCGTCGTGGTGGTCACCACATCCGCATAGGGCATCGGGCTCGGATGAAGTCCTGCCGCCACAAGTCCTGCAATGTGTGCCATGTCCACCATGAGCACCGCACCCACTTCGTCCGCGATCTCACGGAATTTCTTGAAATCGATTGTCCGCGCGTAGGCGGAAGCGCCGGCAATAATCATTTTCGGCCTGCAGTCCAGCGCGATCTCACGCACCTTGTCGTAGTCGATAAAGCCCTCGTCGTTCACTCCGTAGGGCACGATGTGGAAATAGCTTCCGGAGAAATTCACCGGCGAGCCGTGGGTCAAATGTCCGCCGTGATCCAGATTCATTCCCATCACAGTATCTCCGGGCTTTAAAACGGCAAACTGAACCGCCATGTTCGCCTGCGCGCCGGAGTGCGGCTGCACGTTCGCATACTCACAGCCAAACAGTTTTTTCGCGCGCTCCCTCGCCAGATCCTCGACGACATCCACGCACTCACAGCCGCCGTAATACCGCTTTCCCGGATAGCCCTCCGCGTACTTGTTCGTCAGGATGCTGCCCATCGCAGACATAACTGCCGGACTCACCCAGTTCTCGGATGCAATCAGCTCAATATGGCTGTTCTGCCGGTCAAATTCTGAGGTTATGGCAGCTGCAACCTCAGCGTCCACTGCCTTGATGTCGTCTAAAGTGTACATAATATTCTCCTTTTATTTGTTTTGCGTTTATTTGCTCTTTTCCTTTTTTGCCAGACGGCTTTTCCCAAGGTGCAGCTTCATCTCATACCAAAGCGAGGTCGCAATGAAAATGGATGAGTAGGTTCCGGAAATCAGACCTACCATCAGAGGAAGCGCAAACTCGCGGATCGATGCCACGCCCAGAATAAACAGAAGAAGCACCATCACCAGTGTCGTGATCGAGGTATTGATGGAGCGGGAAAGCGTCTGGGTCAGAGACTGGTTCGCAACCTCTGCCACCGTTTCCCTTGTGGCCTTCTTCATAGATCTCATATTCTCGCGGATTCGGTCAAACACCACAATCGTGTCGTTTACCGAGTATCCCACGATCGTCAGCATACACGCGATAAACGTGCCGCCGACCGAGATGCGGATCAGCGCATACGCCGTCAGCACTACAAGCACGTCGTTCACCAGCGCAAGGATCGCACTGCTCGCAAAGCGGATATCCTTAAAGCGGAACCAGATATAGAGCAGCATGCAGATGCACGCCACAATCACCGCAATAATCGCATCCTTCCTCATCTCACTGCTGATGGTGGAGCCGATACTCTGGCTCTCAATGGTGGACTCATCCACATCAAACTTCTCCACCAGCATATTGTTCACAGCCTCTCTCATCTCGAGATCCAGCGTTCTGGTCTTAAACTCCACTGCCGTGCTCCCGGATACGGTGGATGCCTGAATGGCATTGTCCCCGATCACTGCCGCGATTTCCGGCACAATCTGTGCCTCCACCTCGTCCACGGTATAATCCTTTCCGAAATCAGCGGATATGGAGGTTCCGCCTGCAAATTCCAGACTGAAGTTCAGCGCGCGGTTTCCTGCTCCCGCATGGATGCCCATTCCCACAAAGCCTGCAATAATGACCACCGCGGAAATCGCGTAAGCGATAAAGCGCTTGCCAAGAAAATCAATGGTTTTGCGCTCCTTTGCGCGGCCGTAGAGCTTCTCACTCTGAAAGCCCACTGCATACAGGGCCAGATTTAAGAACCGCGACACAACAAGAGCCGTAAACACAGAAACCACAATCGAAATCATCAAGGTGTACGCAAAGCCCTTGACTGTTCCGGAACCCAGCCACATCAGCACCAGCGCCGCGATAAATGTGGTCACGTTTCCGTCAATAATTGCCGGAAGGGCGCGCTTGTAGCCGTCCTTAATCGAGGCAAGCACACTCTTGCCGCTGGCAATTTCCTCCCTGATACGGGAGATAATAATCACGTTGGCATCCACTGCCATACCGATACCGAGAATCACGCCGGCAATACCCGGAAGGGTCAGCGTGATATCTTCAAACAGATAGATCAACGTCACTACAAGGAACGTGTAGACTCCGAGTCCAATCGACGCCACAACGCCGGAGAGACCGTACATCACAATCATAAACAGCATGACAATGACCAGTCCGATGACAGCCGCCTTGACGCTGGTCTCCAGCGCCCGTCCGCCGAGCTGCGCTCCCACTACCTTGGACTCCAGCTCGGAGAGCTCCAAGTTGATGGCACCGACGCGGATGAAGGTTGCAAGCTTTTTCGCCTCCTCAAAATCCCCCATTCCGTTGATGACACAGTTGCCGTCCGTGATTGCAACCTGGACATTCGGAACCGAGATAAAGTGGTCATCATAGTAGACTCCAATGGAATCCCTGCTGTTGTTGTACGCCTCGGTCGTCGCCTCTGCCCACTTCTCCGCCGCCTCATCCTTGAATACCAGCCGCACCACCGGCTCACTCGTATTTAAGGTTCCGCCGTTGTCATAGGCAGCCGTGGCGGACTGCACATCCGATCCGCTCAGCACAACCGATCCGTCTGCAAGCAGCTCTTCCAGCTCCCGGTTGAGCTTGTACTCTCCGGTCGTACTGTCGTAGCTGTAGTTAGCCTCTTTTTCACTGTTGTAATGCTTGATAAAATACAGGGTTCCCGGGCTTCCCAGCTCCGCAAGCACCGCATTCGCATCGTACACGCCCGGAATCTCAACCGTGATGCGGTCATCCCCCACCGGATAGACGCTGTACTCGGTACTGTAGCTCTGGGCACGCTCCTCCAGCTTTGCAATCGTGTCGTTGATATCCGTCTGCGTGGGATTCTCGCTCACAATCTGATAGGTGATCGAAACTCCTCCCGACAAGTCCAGTCCAAGCTTAATTCCCTCGGACTTCTCCTGATTATTCGTCTTTCCCTGACTTGCGATTGTCGCTGACATCACTGTGGAGGCAAAGTAGCCGAGGGCTACCAGACACACCAAAATCAGAGCGATAATAGCGACGCCTTTATTTTTTTTCATCTCTCTTTCCTTCCTCTTCCAAAATTTCCGCCTCTGCGGCTTTTATCATAATCGCACACTCGATGCGTTTTTTTTGCAGCTCACATCCCAGCTCATAGACTCCCGTGATGCTCCCGTGGAAATTGTAGGAGTTCGCGGCGCATCCTCCGCTGCAATAAAATTTTGCAAAACAGCTGCGGCACTTTTCTCTGGCATAGACATTGCAGCCCTTGAATTCGTCCCGGATATCCGGTTTGGTAACGCCGTCCCTGACATTTCCCATCAGGAATGCCTCGTTTCCGACAAACTGGTGGCAGGGATACAGATCCCCCCACGGCGTCACAGCCAGATACTCCGTTCCGGAGCCGCAGCCGGACAAACGCTTGTACACACAGGGACCGCCCTCCAAATCAATCATAAAATGAAAGAAATTGAACGCCCTTCCCTCACGCTTCCTTTTGACCATCTCCGCAGCCAGCCGGTCATACTCCGCAAACAATGCCGGCAGATCCTCCTCCGTCAGCGCATAATCGTCCGTCGGCTGTGCCACCACCGGCTCCACCGAGATCTGTTTGAAGCCCAAATCCGCGAGATGCAGCACATCCTCGGAAAAATCCGTATTGTAGTGCGTGTAGGTCCCGCGCACATAATAGCGCTCCTGATTTCTGCTCTCCGCCAGCTTCTGAAATTTCGGCACGACCAAATCGTAGCTTCCCGCCCCTTTGCGGAAGGGACGCATCCGGTCGTGAACCTCCCTGCGCCCGTCAATGCTCAAAACGACATTGTCCATCTCCCGGTTGGCAAATTCCATTACCTCGTCGTCCAAAAGCACACCGTTGGTTGTGAGCGTAAAGCGAAAATGCTTGTCCTTTTTCTTTTCCTGCTCTCTCCCATACGCCACAAGCCGCTTAACCACTTCGAAATTCATGAGGGGTTCGCCCCCAAAAAAATCCACCTCGAGATTTTTCCGGCTGCCGGAATTTTCAATCAAGAAGTCCAGCGCCTGCCTTCCGGTCTCGTAATCCATGAGCGCCCGATGCCCATGATACTCTCCCTCCTCTGCAAAACAGTATTTGCAGGCAAGGTTGCAGTCATGCGCGATATGCAGGCACAGCGCCTTGACAACTACAGGCCGCTTTCCCCAATCGGTAATGCGCTCCTCGTACACATCCTCCGTAAACAGTTCGCCTTCGCTTTTGAGCTCCGCGACCTCGTCGAAGGCCTCCCCGATCTCCTCCGGCGAATATTTGCCGGAGAGGGCACTGACAATCTCTTCCTTTGTATGCTCCGAAAACTGCGCAATCACATCGTAGGTCACATCATCCACCACGTGGATTGCACCGGAATTGACATCCAGGACAATATCATAGCCGTTGTTCTTATACTGATGAACCACTATAATATCCCTCCATCAATCGAGTAGGGAAAATTTCTTCCCTGCTCGCCGTGCGGGGCCTGCTGCAAATTTCCTTTTGCGCCCCTGCACATAAATCAAGTAGGGGATACTCCTCCCCTACTCTCCAAAAATGTACGCAAGCAGAGCTTATTTACATTTTTCACAGGTCTGGTTGCCCACCGTGCAGGAAGTCTTGCAGGCAGACTGGCAGGAGGTCTGGCACTCGCCGCATCCGCCCTTTACAATGGTGTTCTTTAACTTTCTGGTTTTCAATGTCTTTACATGCTTCATAATCCTATTTCTCCTTTTTCTTACGCAAACCTTTTTAAATTTGCCCTATCATTATAGCACAGAGCTTTTGATATGCAAACCTTTTTTATTCAATCGAGGCAGATTTCCTCTCAATCCGGCGTTTTTTCCGAAGAAAAAGCCCTGCCAGCGCGCTCGCCACACACAGAATGGGGATCTCCCAGCCGCTCATCATCTGCCCTGTTGCAGCTGCGGAGACTGCCAGCAGAACCCCGTAATAGGCCGCGCCCGCTCCGACACCCCACAACAGAGACGGCTCCAGTTTCAGCCAGCGCACGAGAAATCCGCCCACAAGGCAGGGCAGGGCATAGACCACGACAATGCCAGCGCGGATCATCTCCGCAGAAAGGCGCAGCCGAAACGCTGCATAGGTCATTGACAAAAGCAGCGCAGCCGCCAGCGCGCATTCCATAAACAGTATTCCCAAAAATGCGGCAATCCATCTCGGGGCCTGAACCTTTTTCTTCGGCTGTTCTTCCGTCTCTTTCTCCAAATTCCCGCTTGTTTGCAAATCGCTCATACTCGCGCACCGCCCGAAGATTTCTCTTAATCGTATGCGCAAAACGCCCCTTTCATTCCGGTTGATCAGCGAAATCAACCGCAAACGACGGCCTAGAGGTCACAGTTCTTCACGGTTCTCGGGAACGGAATGACATCCCGGATATTTGTCATGCCGGTCAGATACATGACCATGCGCTCAAATCCCAGACCAAACCCGGCATGTCTCGCGCTGCCGTACCTGCGCAGATCGAGATAAAAGCCGTAGTCCTCCTCAGACAGCCCCATCTCGCGTATCCTGGCAAGGAGCTTGTCATAGTCGTCCTCACGCTGGCTTCCGCCGATAATTTCTCCGATTCCCGGAACCAGACAGTCCACTGCAGCGACAGTCTTTTCGTCCTCGTTCAGCTTCATATAGAATGCCTTGATCTCCTTCGGATAGTCGGTCACAAACACCGGACGCTTGAAAACCTGCTCCGTCAGGTAGCGCTCATGCTCCGTCTGCAGATCGCAGCCCCAGGAAACCTTGTACTCAAACTCACTGTTCTTCTTCGCCAGCAGGTCGATCGCCTCTGTGTATGTCACATGCGCGAAGTCATTGCTCACTACATTTTCCAGACGCTCCAGAAGCCCTTTGTCCACAAACTCGTTGAAAAACCTCATCTCCTCCGGCGCGTGCTCAAGCACATAGCGGATCACATACTTCAACATGCTCTCCGCCAGAATCATATCGTCCTTCAGATCGGCAAACGCAATCTCCGGCTCAATCATCCAGAACTCCGCCGCATGCCTTGTCGTGTTGGAATTCTCCGCGCGGAAGGTCGGCCCAAACGTATAGATATTCTTAAACGCCAGCGCGTAGGTTTCGCCGTTCAACTGTCCCGACACCGTCAGGTTGGTGGGTTTCCCGAAAAAGTCACTGCTGTAGTCAATCGAGCCGTCCGGATTTTTGGGCGGGTTGGCAAGATCCAGCGTAGTCACCTGAAACATTTCTCCGGCGCCCTCACAGTCGCTTCCGGTGATGAGCGGCGTGTGCACATACACAAAATCCCTCTCCTGAAAGAACTTGTGGATCGCGTAGGCGCAGAGCGAGCGCACACGGAATACCGCCGCAAAGGTGTTCGTCCTCTGGCGCAGATGGGAAATCGTGCGCAGATATTCAAAGGTGTGGCGCTTTTTCTGGAGCGGATAATCCGGCGTAGACGCCCCCTCTACCTCCACCGATGCCGCCTGTATCTCAAAGCGCTGCTTCGCCTCCGGCGTCGGCACAAGCGTCCCTCTCGCAATGATCGCAGCGCCCACGTTTATTTTGCTGATCTCGTCGTAATTGTCCAGCCCGTCCGAATAGACAATCTGGATCGGCTCAAAAAAAGTGCCGTCGTTCACCACGAGAAATCCAAAGCTTTTGGAGCTGCGGTTGCTCCTGACCCATCCGCCGATTGTGACCTCACGGTTCGCATACCTGGCGGTATCGTGGAAAATCTCCCGGATATTGACCAGTTCCATCTTATACTTCCTCCTCCTGTTGTTCCTGTAAATTACAGTCTTTCAATCCTGTCTCGTTACTTCACATTACCATATCTTTTCCAAAAATACAAATGATATCGCTATTGCGCATTGATTTTTTCAAAAAACTTTGTTACAATGCTCATTGCATACACACTACAATTGATAGGAGGAACACCCGTGGGCAAAGTCGGAATTATATTACTGATCATCGCGCTTGTACTGGTAGCGGCGGTTATCATTTTGTATTTTCTCGGAAAAAAGGCACAGAAAAAGAAGGAGGAGCAGGACGCGCAGATCGCTGCAGCGGCGCAGACCGTCGCCATGCTGATCATCGACAAAAAGCGAATGCGAATGAGTGAGTCCGGCCTTCCCCAGCAGATCATTGACCAGACGCCAAAGCTGATGCGGCGTGCCAAGCTGCCCTTTGTCAAGGCGAAGGTCGGACCAAAAATGATGACCTTAATCGCGGACGAACAGATCTTCGACGACATTCCGGTAAAGAAGGAGGTCAAGGCAACCGTCAGCGGCCTCTACATCACCGGCGTGCGCGGACTTCGCGGTCCTCTGGAAAAACAGGAGACGAAAAAGAAGGGGCTTCGCGCAAAGCTTCAGGCCAAATACAAGGAGGCAAACGAACAGCTCAAGGCCGAAAAAAATAAAGAGGCCGAATCGAAAAAAAAGAAAAAATAAAAGGAGCCAGACGGCTCCTTTTTATTTCCGTTTTTATAAAATCCGGAAATTCTCCCGGTTCCGCGGAACGGCGGTCAGATGCATCCTGCAGTCTGCCATGTGCTGGTTGTTGATCTCAAGCG
>JAFLRQ010000083.1 GCA_022511395.1 Agathobacter sp.
TCCGCTGCCACATTCAGCCCCACATGCTTCATGCCGCAGAAGCTCCGCTTTCCCGCCAATGAAGCGCCGAACGCCGCCTCGAGGGCCACCTTTTCGTTGGGCGCCCACTCCGCATACATCTCCTCATATTGCGCCGCACACTCCGTAATCTCCGTGCTGGGCGTCCCCGGATAGCTGGACACGAAGCAGCAGCCCGCCTCATATAAGCCTCTGGCAACCGCCTCGTTGCCAAGCATCAGTGTTTTCATAGTTGTTCCTCCTTATTATGCTACTCCCCAATGGAATCCTTGACAGATACCGTTACCTGCTTGTCATAGCAGGAGAAAATGTTCTCCAGCGCTTTCTGCTCGGGCGCCTTCGTCAGCATGCTTACCACCGGCACGATGATAAGTCCCGCCAGCATACAGAACGCTCCGGCATTGATCGGCGACTGCAGGTATGTGGGGAAGTATGAACGGAAGAAAATGTTTGCAAGCATCACAAGCGTAGAGAACACAAAGTTCACCCAGCAGGCGGCTTTGGTGGTACGCTTCCAGTATAAGCCATAGAGGAACGGCGCCAGAAATGCTCCGGCCAGCGCTCCCCAGCTCACACCCATGAGCTGCGCGATAAAGGTGACATTGGAGCGGTACTGGATCAGTGCAATCACCACGGAAATCCCAATAAACACAACCAGCAGCCCCCGCATCCATCTGACCTGTTTCTTCTCGTCCATCTCTTTTATAAGATTACCTTTAATAAAATCCAGTGTCAAGGTGGAGCTTGATGCCAATACCAGAGAAGACAGCGTGGACATGGAGGCGGAAAGCACCAGAATCACCACCACTGCAATCAAGATCGTCGGAAGTCCCGACAGCATGGTCGGCACTACCGAATCGTAGCCGTTTGCCGCAATATCAATCTTGTCGCTGAACAGCCGTCCAAAGCCGCCCAGGAAATAGCAGCCGCCGGATACAATTGTCGCAAATATGGTAGAAATTACCATGCCTTTATTGATTGCGCTCTCGCTTTTGATGGCATAAAATTTCTGCACCATCTGGGGCAGGCCCCAGGTTCCAAGGCTGGTGAGTATCACTACTCCCAAAAGGTTTGCAGGATCCGGTCCAAAGAAGGAGCTGAACACACCCGGAGCCGAGGAAACGGTCTCGTCACTCACCTCCGCCAGCGCATTAAGCGACGCAAGAAATCCTCCCTGACTGTTTAAAACCGCGGCAATCACGGCCGCGATGCCAACGATCATGATAATACCCTGTATAAAATCGTTGATGGCCGTTGCCATGTAGCCTCCGGCAATGACATAAATACCGGTAAGCACAGCCATTGCAATGACGCACACACTGTAATCAATGTCGAACGCCATACCGAACAGACGGCTCAGTCCGTTGTAAAGGCTTGCAGTGTACGGGATCAAAAAGATAAAAATGATCACCGAGGCTGTCAGTTTCAAGCTTTTGCTCTCAAAACGGCGGCCAAAAAATTCCGGCATGGTGGCGCTGTTTAAATGCTGCGTCATAACGCGGGTGCGCCGCCCCAGCACTGCCCATGCAAGAAGGGAGCCTATAAAGGCATTTCCAAGTCCGGCCCATGTGGCGGCAATTCCGTATTTCCATCCAAACTGACCGGCATAGCCCACGAACACCACCGCCGAGAAATAGCTGGTTCCATAGGCAAAAGCGGTAAGCCACGGCCCCACGCTCCTGCCTCCCAGCACGAACCCGTTGACATCCGTCGCATGTCTTCGGCAATAAAGTCCAATTCCAACCATGACTCCAAAAAATATGAGCAGCATGAAAATTTTAATAAAAAGATCCATTGTTGTATTCTCCTCTTAGTTGTTGATTTGTGCCTCCACAAGGCTTCCGTGACAGTAGCGCTCCCTGAGCACCGGCTTCTCGATTTTTCCCGTAGGATTTCTCGGCACCTTTTCAAAGATGATCTTTCTGGGGCGCTTATATCTGGGAAGCTCCTTGCAGAATTCCATAATCTCCTCCTCCGTACAGGAAACGCCCTCCTTGAGTTCAATGACAGCCGCCGCAATCTCGCCCAGCCTCGCATCCGGCAGTCCGATAACCGCCACGTCCTTAATCTTATCGTTTGTGCGGAGGAAATCCTCGATCTGCACCGGATACAGATTCTCGCCGCCGGAAATGATGACATCCTTTTTCCGGTCTACCAGATAGATAAAGCCGTCCTCATCCATGCGGGCCATGTCTCCGGTATAAAGCCATCCGTCCTTCAAGACCTCCTCCGTCGCCTCGGGATTCTTGTAATAGCAGAGCATCACACCTGGGCCGTGGACAATCAGCTCGCCCACCTCTCCCTGTGCGGTCTCTCTGCCCTGCTCGTCTATAATCTTGGCCTCCCAGTGATAGCCCGGCTTGCCAATGGCTCCCACCTTATGTATATTCTCCACTCCCAGATGTACACAGCCGGGTCCAATGGATTCACTCAGGCCATAGTTCGTGTCATACTGATGATGCGGAAAATGCTTTTTCCAGCGCTGGATCAGGCTCGGCGGAACCGGCTGCGCCCCGATGTGCATCAGGCGCCACTGCTCCAACAGATAATGCTCCATCTCCACCTGCCCGGAATCAATGGCATCCAACAGATCCTGCGCCCATGGCACCAGCAGCCATACGATGGTACACTTTTCCTCCGTAACTGCCCTGAGAATCCACTCCGGCTGCACTCCCCTGAGAAGCACCGCCTTTCCGGCCGAGAGCAGGGAGCCGAACCAATGCATCTTCGCCCCGGTATGGTAAAGCGGCGGAATGCACAGGAACACATCCTCTTTTGTCTGCCCGTGATGATTCTGCTCCGTCTCGCAGGAAGACCGAAGCGAAAGGTGGTTGTGCAGAATCGCTTTGGGGAATCCGGTGGTTCCGGATGAGAAATAGATTGCCGCATAGTCCGTCTCCTCCAAGGCCACAGGCGGCGCACTGGAAGAACAAAACCTCATCAGATTCAAAAAATCCTCCGCATAGGAGGGCTTTCCCGTCCCCGGGAAAAACATCATCCTTACCTTTGGCAGCTCGTCCGCGATCACATCCATACGGCTGATGAACTCCGGCCCAAACACCAGAACCTCCACATCCGCAAGCTCCAGACAGTATTTGATCTCCTCCGCGGAATAGCGGAAATTTAAGGGAACGGCGATGCCGCCCGCCTTCAGAATACCAAAATAAATAGGCAGCCATTCCAGACAGTTCATCATCAGAATGCCTACCTTCGTCTCCCGCTTCAGCCCCCGGCTCAAAAGCAGATTCGCAAAACGGTTCGCGCGCCTGTCAAAATCCGCCCAGCTCAGCTCCCTGCGATAGGGCTCCCCGTTTCCCGCGCTCTCGATCAGGCTCGCCTCCCGCCAGGTTACCGCGCTGTCACGTTCTCTGGAAGGATTTAACTCTACAAGTGCAATATCCGAACCGTAGAGGCGGGCATTGCGCTCCAAAAAGTCCGTAATTACCATAAGTATTGTTCCTCCCTATTGTAAGATATAGCCATTGGCCGTTGCATGAGCGACATAGGTGCCCAGCTCGTCCCTCACATCCACGGCATACAGTGCAGTGGTACGCCCCTCTCTGAGGCAGGACGCCTCTGCAATCAATCGCTTTCCTTTTGCGGGAGAAAGAAAAGTAATGGAAACATTCTGACTGACGGTCACTCTCTCTGAATATCCGTTAGACGCTACGGCGCACGCAAAATCCACCAGGGTAAAAATCGCGCCGCCCATGGGAGCATTGTTTGCATTCATATGCCGCTCCTCCAAAGTCAGGGAACAGGCTGCTTTCCCCGGCTCCGCGGAATCAATGACAATGCCTGTGGCGTCCGTAGCAAAATGATCGTTTTTAAAACGATTGCGAATCTCTTCTAAAGCTGACATGAACAGACTCCTTTCTTAAAGTGTGTACGTTAAGAATAAGGATACTGAATTTTTTGCCCACTGTCAATCTAAAAATCTGTAACATCCGCTTTGCACATAAGCCTTCCCTTGGAAAGAATCAGTGGAAACAGGATCAGGAGGTCACAAATGATAAACCCTGTAAATGCAATCCTTGATCCATACAGAAGGTACAGGCCATTTGGCCTATACACCAATTCATTCATAAGATATGTAAACAGAAATATCGCCAAAAAGCCTGCCAGACTGGCAATCCCATTCATCAGCAGCACTTCCGCCGCCACCTTCGCCTTCACTTCTTTCCTGCTCCTTCCAAGTGCCCTGTAAATGCCAAATTCATAGGTTCTCTTCAGATACTGGCCTGTGACGACCGAATTGATTGTAACCGCCAGAACCACCGCAATCAAAATATCTATGACATAGAAAAGAACATAGAATATCTGTAATTCCGGCAAAACAGCGTCTCTTTCCGACTCTGTAACCTGAACCTTTCTGTCACCGGCCAGTTTTCTCACATAATTGTATAATTCTTCCCCCTCCATGGTGTCACTGTAAATATAAAGGCGCCCCAGCCTGTCATCATCCTCAAAAATATAAAAAGTACAAAAGCTTCCGTCATCAATAATCGCGTCTACGGTATACTCACTGCTAAGACTTTTATCAAAGCTGCGGTCAACCTTGTCTCCCAGCTTAATTCCCCTGTCCTTTGCAAAGTCCTGACTTATGATCATGCTTTGATGCCCGCACTTTGAAAAATCCCCCTCTATGCCCAGATGGTCAAATACCTTCTCCATATCCGAAACGGAGTTGAAGGTGTAAGTCCATCCGCCCATCTCAAGATGCAGCACGGTTCCATGCTGCATTCCCGAAAATCCAAGGGCAGACGACATGACAAATTCAAGCTGATCATCCTCCTCTACGTCTTTTGTAAAGGCGGCAAAATCCCTGTACTCTTCATCCGTGCTTTGTAAGCCGACCACTACCAGCTTATCCGAGTATTCAAATTCCTTCTCAAAAGTATACAGCTCCGAATAGATGTAATTTCCTGCAAGGAACATCAGGGTTGCCAAAAACATCATAAAAATGCAGATTGCAGCCCTTCCCCTATTCTCTTTCATATAATAAAATGCCGAAAACGGTTTCCTGTTCTTCATCCTTATCCCTTCCTCACGAATAATCGAGCGCTATGTTCGATTACTCAGCTTTCCATCCCACATTTCCACGGTAATATCTACATCGGCAAGAATGGACCTGTCATGGGTCACTACTATCACCAGCCTGTCCTGCGAATACTTTTTCAAAATCCTCATTACAAGAAACGCCGTCTCATGATCCAGTGATGCCGTCGGCTCATCCGCAAACAGCACCTTGGGGTTATTGATCATCGCCCTGGCAATGGCAACCCTCTGGCACTGGCCTCCGGAAAGCTTCGAAGGCCGCTTATGAAATTCTTTCTCCTTCAATCCCAAGGCAGAGAGGAATTCCTCCGCCTTGTCCTTTAACTCCCTGTGATTATCGGTTCCTGCGACCACCACATTATCGATCGCATTCATGTACGGAACCAGGTAATGCTTCTGAAATACAAAGCCAAATTCCTTTCTCCTGAGGTTTTCCCTCTGCCTGTCGGAAAGTGATGTAAGGTCCTGTCCGTTATAGGTAATGCTCCCCTCCGTAGGCGTTTTAAGCGTGGACATGCAGTACATCAGCGTGCTCTTTCCGCTTCCTGACGGACCTATAATTCCTACCAGTCCCGCATCCGGCAGTGTCAGATCAAACCCGTTTAAAGCATACATTTTTTCATCGGAATCCATGTCATAGATCATACTCACATTTTTTATTTCAAACATCCTTTTCTCTCCCCTATTCATCTATCATATCGATGGTTCTGATTTTGTTTATGGTTACGCATATCGGTATCTGCAAAACTCCTACAATTGCGGCAAACGCTGCCAGTATCCTAAACAGGTGCTTCGGATAGAAATATTTATATACAAGGCCCATGGGTTTCAAAAGAAGGCTTCCAAAGCCAATCATCATTACAACCGTCACTGCCAAACCAAGAAGTATGCTGATTCCAAAAATGAGAAGTATTTCTCTCATGATCATTCCATATACTTCGTTTCTTCCAAAGCCTATGGATGCATAAAGACAATATTCGTTTACCCTGCTCCGCATAAACGATACATAGGCGGCAAGGATGGAGATTGCCAAAAACAGGATCACTACCATAAGGATTACCAAAAGCGCCGCATCAAGCTGTTCTGTAACCAATTCCCTATATTCCTCAGCCTCGCTGGCGGAATCATAAACCCTGTCATTTTCTGTCGGTGTAATTCCGATGTCCCCCAACAGCTTTGTCATATCCGAGTTTGCCTCATCACATAAAACCACGGTGTACCAGCCTGCGTTCGTATACCCCATAGGTGTCCCGACACAGACCAGATAATCCGACTCAAGCACGCCGACCACCTTGAATGTCTGACCAAACGCCGATTCATTGAAATATCCGCCGATCTCCATTTTCGTATTATTCAAAACCTTTTCGTCTACAAGAATCTCTCCATCTCCTTCCGGCATTCTTCCCTCTATAAGCTCTGCCCCCATATGATTTAAAAACTTCGGAATCTGTTCCTTTGAGAGCAGCGGAAAATGATATCCGACACTGCCGACTATCCCCCGATAATTGGCGTACAATGTCTGTGTAAACACTGCGTCGCTGATCCCTTCATGCATCCTTATCTCATCCGTAATTTTATCTCTGGCTTTATTGATTGCCAGATTATACTCGTCATCCGAGGCATAGTCCTCCCCCTCCACCCCCATGGCAGCCGGGGTAAGCGCAATATATGCCACTCTCTTCGGCTGTTCCAGAAAGCATACCTTGAAGCTCTCCGTCGTAGTCAGAAATAAAAAATTTATGATATACATGGTCATAAAGGTCAGCGACAATGCGACGATCATGACCCAGACCTGTCTCCTGTTATTTCTGACAAATTTTAATGCTGATAGATTACTTTTCATCCTGCTCTCCCTGTTTCGTTTTGATCTTGTATACTTTGATTATACTTCTTTTCCCAAACAAAAAAAGTGACCGCAGTCACATTATGCATGTCACTGCAGTCACATCTATCCTCATTTTTTAAGCTCGACGATAAGCTTCACCCTGTCATGAATGCCGGTTTTATCGTATATATTGGAAATATAGTTTTTTACCGTCCCCTCTGAAATATACAGCCGTTCTGCAATCTGTCTGTTCGTCAGCCCTTCCGCCATCAGCGAACAAATCGCCTTTTCCCTTTTGGTCATATCTTCTGGGAAATCACCGGAAGCTCCATGGGCGCTATCATTGAGTTTGCTACGCATGTTATTGTTCATAAGGAAGGTAAGACGCTCCATGACCTTCCGGTCCAGCACGGTAATGCCGTCCATGATCTGATTCACCGCCCCAAGGATTACATCCTTTCCGCTGTCTTTAAGAAGATATCCGTCTGCGCCGCCCGTGATTGCCTCCGTGATGTTTTTGTCATCATAAAAGGTAGTCAGCACTAAAATCTTAATCTTCGGATAATGTTCTTTCATTACCTTAATGAGCTGTATGCCGCCCATTCCCTTCATATTAAGATCCACAAGCGCTATGTCGCAGCCTTCATTCACGCTTTCCAATATCTTTATGGCGGCATCCCCGTCATTGGCCTTCCCTATAACTGCCATGTCGTTCAGAGACAAAATGATCTCCAGACTGTCCAAAAGAAGATTCTCGTCATCTACCAGTAATACCTTATACATTTCAACCCCTTATCCTTTAAACACAAGCGGCAGCTCAATCATTCCCTTAAATCCGCCATCATTTACGAATGCTGTTTTTCCACCGCATTTCTCTGCGTAAGAAATGATCTTCCTGATTCCAAATCCATTTTCAATCCTGCTCACACAATTGATCGAATCAAAATCGCTGTGTCCGTTGTCCGATACCTCCAGCCGAATATGTGCCGTATCTCCCAAAAGGATCGCTGTGAATTCACTCGCATTGCCATGCTTCACGCCGTTTGTCAGCATTTCCTGCAATGCACCTGTAAGAAACACCGCATGGTCATGCAATATTCTTATATCATCCTCGAGCTGACTGAAATCCCAATCCACGCGAATCTTCGCGTCCATCATAAATTTATTGATAATATCCTCCATATCACACTTCAGATCAGCGGCTAATCTCTCTGCACTTTCTTCATCTAAAACACGAACTGCCCTTCTAATGGATTCCAGACTCCCGCGAATGCGGCTGTTGGCATCGTTCATCCTCTTTCTCGCTTCCTCGGGACTCACATCATAAAGGACGTCCGCCGCATCCAAGGTCATTATGGCCGCCGTGATCGAATGCCCCACACTGTTGTGAATATTTCTGCTGATATTTTCCCTCTCCACCAGCCTTGCATTTTTCTCCGCCAGAAAATTCTGCAGCACAAGACGCTCATTTAATCGCTTCTCGTGCATTTCACTGACATTCGAAGCTGTGAGCTTTTCATCCTCCTGCAGCTTTCTTTTTTCGATGTATTCCATCAGCCAATGCATCAGCATCAGAATGAAAAGTGCCGCCGCTAAAAGCAGGATCTTCACTATGCACATTGCAATCGACATATCCCTGTACAGAACCAATGCTGCAATAGAAAATAAGCCCGCGCCCAGAATGATTCGAACATGTTCCCTGACCGCTTGAAAAAGAGAGAAAACGATGAAGCCTGCGAATCCCCCCGACAACACCGCATAAAATGTCATCAAAATAAATTCAGCAGCAGACACCGCAAGATTCCGTTCTTCGCAAAAGGCTTCATAAGTCGTAATAATCATGAGCAGATTCGCAAGCACGATAAAAAGCTCCGGGAACCTGCTGGTAAACAGCCCCATCACTGTAAGTATGATTATTATAATATTGTTTACTATAGTATACATCATAT
>JAFLRQ010000084.1:0-2867 GCA_022511395.1 Agathobacter sp.
CTGAAGGTACGAAATTATAAAAATACAAGAGGTAAAACATGAACTTTGAATTAATGGCTTCCATGATGTGTGCCAACTACGGACATCTGGAAAAAGAAGTGAGAGATCTGGAGGAAGGAGGTATTGATTCCTTCCATATTGACATTATGGACGGACGGTATGTGCCAAACTTTGCAATGTCTTTAAACGACATGCGCTATATTGCCGGCGCAACCTCTAAGCCCCTGGATGTGCATTTGATGATTGAGCATCCCAACAACCGGATCAAGCTTTTTTTACAGAACCTGCGTAAAGGAGATACAGTATATATTCATCCGGAAGCGGAATACCATCCCTCTACCACGCTGCAGGCCATCATTGACGCAGAAATGATTCCGGGGATTGCCATCAATCCGGGCACCTCGGTGGAGACGGTGACGGAGATGCTGCGCATTGTGAAGAAAGTGCTTGTGATGTCCGTGAATCCCGGCAATGCGGGGCAAATGTTTTTGCCCTACGTGGGAAAGAAGATCACAAAGCTGCTGGCGATCAAGGAGGACATGGATTTTGAACTCTACTGGGACGGCGCCTGCAGTGCAGACCGGATCAGAGAGTATGCGCCGAAAGGGGTAAAGGGCTTTGTCTTGGGAACCACTCTCCTGTTTGGCAAGCAGCAGTCCTATGGAGAAACCTTGCAGAATATTCGCCAACTGAAGTTTTAAGTCTGTCGAAACGGGTCGGGGGTAACAATGAATGTTGCGCTGATTTTGTCGGGCGGAACAGGTACAAGACTGGGTTCCGAGATACCGAAACAATACATAGAAGTCTGTGAAAGGCCGATTATTTCATACAGTATCAGATGCCTGTCGGAACACCGTGCAATCGATGCGATTTGGATCGTGGCGGATAGTTTGTGGCATGAACTGATTGAGAAATGGCTGCAGAAGTTTGACGTTAACCGCAAATTTCAGGGCTTTGCTCTGCCGGGATCAAACAGACAGCTTTCGGTTTATCATGGTCTGGAAGCTATGAAAGCGCATATGAATGACGCAGACAATGTGTTGATTCATGATGCTGCCCGTCCGTTGTTGTCGTCGGAACAGGTTTCGGACTGTCTGGAGGCGGTTAACGGCCATGACGGCGTGCTTCCGGTTTTGCCGATGAAGGACACCGTCTATTCCAGTACAGACGGCAGGACGGTTGCGTCGCTGCTGAATCGGACAGAAATATATGCAGGACAGGCACCGGAGCTGTTTCGGTTCGGCAAATACTATGAAGCCAACAGACACCTTCTGCCGGATCAAATCCTGCATATTAACGGCTCAACCGAGCCGGCGATTATGGCGGGCATGGATATTGCTATGATCAATGGAGATGAAAATAATTTTAAGATAACCACGCAGGCGGATTTGGAGCGCTTCAGGCGGATTGCAGGGGAGAGAGGATAGATGAAGGCATGGGTCTTACATGGGATCAATGATTTTAGATATGAAACAGTGGGAAAGCCCGCATTATCCGATAACGAGGTGCTTGTGGCGGTGAGAGCGGCAGGCATCTGTGGCTCAGACGTCCCGCGGGTTTACCGGACAGGAACCTATTCCTATCCCCTGATTCCGGGACACGAGTTTTCGGGCATCGTCACGGAATGTGGCAAAGCGGCAGATAAAAGCCTGATGGGAATTCGTGCGGGTATATTTCCGCTGATTCCCTGTGGGGAATGTCGGCCCTGTCGGAATCGGCAGTACGAAATGTGCAGGCATTACAGTTATCTGGGGTCGCGCAGAGACGGCGGATTTGCAGAGTTTGCTGCAGTGCCGGCCGAAAATCTGATACGGCTGCCGGACAATGTATCCTTTGAGGAGGCGGCCATGCTTGAGCCGATGGCAGTGGCGGTTCACGCAATCAGGCAAGTCGGATTTTCGGGGGAGGATACCATCGTTGTCTGTGGCCTGGGAACGATCGGCCTTTTGGTGTTAATGTTTCTTATGGAAATGGAGGGCGCTTCTTCTCAAAAAATACTGGTGGTGGGAAACAAGGACTTTCAGCGGCGAACCGTTGAGCAGATGGGATTGCCGCCGGAATGTTATTGTGACAGCAGGCGGCAGGATGCACATCAATGGCTCATGGAGCGCACGAATGGGCAGGGGGCAGACATATTCTTTGAGTGTGTGGGGAAAAATGATACGGTGGTGCAGGCTGTGGATGCCGCGGCGCCGGCGGGCAGGATTGTTTTGGTGGGCAATCCTGCTTCTGATATTATTTTGGAAAAGTCTGTGTACTGGAAGCTTTTGCGGAACCAGATTACTGTCAAGGGCACATGGAATTCCTCATTTACAGGAGCCCCCGATGACGATTGGCATTACGCTCTGGACAGACTTTCCCGTAAAAGGATCGATCCGAAAATATTGATCACCCACTGCTTTGCGTTAGGTGATTTGGAGCAGGGGCTTCGAATTATGCGGAATAAGGAAGAGGATTATTGTAAGGTGATGTCGGTTCCGTCTTGTCACATATGACAGAATATGATATTATTTTCTGAAGGGAAAATTTTTTACAAAGGGGAGAAAAGTCATGAGTCAGTCAAACAAGCAAACACCCAAAATTAAGCTGAGCATGCTCGTTATGCTGGTTTTGTTTGGGATGGTGCCGCTGGTGTCGGCGACGCTGATCATCAGCTTCCGAGTGGGCGGTCAATTGAAATCACTGCTGGAGCAGTCGGTGGATGACAAGCTGTCGGTCGTCTGTAAGGGGGCACAGGAGTACTTTGGTATCGACTGGGAGGAGTGGGAGGAAATTGGACCACAGGACGAAGCGTATATTGACAGTCTGCGGGACTGGAATGTTGAGATGACAATTTTTAAGGGAGATACCCGGTTTCTTTCCTCCAT
>JAFLRQ010000084.1:2967-5820 GCA_022511395.1 Agathobacter sp.
CCGTTGAAGCAGGCGGCGGACGAGCTGGGAATCATTGCGGGCGGCAATATCGGCCATGAGTTCCGGATCAAAAGCCTTGTCCTTGAGACGATCGCGATTGCCGATGCCACCAGGCGGGTGCAGATAAATCTGCGGGATATCATCAGCGAGACGAAGACAACGGCGGAGGCGCTCGCGGACAATGTGGAGAATCTGGACGAGATCAGCACGAATCTGGACACCAGCGCGGGACAGATCAACAACGCGATGGAAGAGCTTGCGCTGGCGGCGACAAATATGGCGGACAATGTGCAAAATGTCAACGGCGAGATGTTCAACATGGAAGCGAACATCGGCGTGATTTCCGAGAGCGTGGAGAGCTTAAGCCACAGCTCGCACACGATTTCCGAGGTGGGCGATACCGCCATGAAGTGCATGAACGGTGTGATGGAAAACAGCTCGAGATCCGTGAAGGCTGCGGAGAATATCAGCGCGCAGATTAAGCTGACGAACAACAGTATTTCCAAGATTAATGAGGCAGTGCAGTTCATTCAGGATATCACAAATCAGACGCAGCTGCTGAGCCTCAATGCCTCCATTGAGGCGGCGCGTGTGGGCGAGGCCGGCAAGGGCTTTGCCGTGGTTGCGGACAATATCCGGCAGCTTTCCGAGCAGTCCAGCGAGGGAGCGAACTCGATCCGCATGCTGGCGGAGGAGATCGTGGAGCACTCCGACCGGAACGTGGATCTGGTCAATGAGATCCGGGAGCTGATCCTAAACGAGCAGAAGATGATCACGGAAACGCAGGAAAGCTTTGTGGAGCTGAGCAAACATATCGAGAACAGCGCAGGCCAGATCGGGGAGATTTCGGACAAGACCGGCGTGCTCGACGGAAGCAAGGTGGCTGTCAGCGGCAGTGTGCAGGGACTGAGCTCCATTAGTCAGCAGAACGCAGCAAGCAATCAGGAAGTGACGGCAAACATTCAGTCTATGGTGGAAGATATACACATGGTGAAGGACAAGACGGGTCAGATGAGTGAGTTGGCGCACAAGCTGGGAGATGCCATCAGCCGTTTCCATTTTGATTAAGTGATTTTTGGCGGGGGGATACGGAGGAGCTTGAAATGAGAAATGTCTACGTAACCATACTGGTTCTTTTCGCTATCATCATTTTTATATGCAGCTATGTAATAGGAAGACGTGACAGGGCTCCCTTGACAAAGGCGATCCGGCTGATCATGATCGCGGCACCCTGCACGATGATTGTATATGCGGCCGCGCTGCTTGCCCCGACGTTGGTTTCGGCGGAGGTGCTGTACGCCCTGTATTATCCGGTTTCGGACCTTCTGCTCCTCTGTATGCTGCACTATACCCTTATGTATACGAGGGTATATGAGCTGCGCAGTTTCCAAAAGCTTCTGATTGCGGTTGTCATCGGGGCGGATGCGCTGCTGATGTTTTTGAATGTATTTACCGATCAGATTTATATTTTCAAGTGCGGGCTGGTTGAGCGCCACGGCGCTTCCTTTTATGACATTGCAGAGCGCGGCGGACTCTACAATTTGCACCGAACCGTGATTTATGCGTTTGTGCTGGTGATTGTGATTCTGCTTGTCATCAAAATTATCAAATCGCCAATGATGTACCGCAAGAAGTATTGGCTCACGCTGGTTAGCCTGATGCTGATTATTGTCGCGAACGTGGTATATCTGGTCCTGAAGTGGCAGATCGATTATTCGGTAGTTCTGTACGGCGTGATGGCGGTTGCAATTTACTATTTCAATGTGATCTATGTCCCGCACGGGCTGGTGGAGGGACTTCTGACTACCAGCATCAAAAATATGGAGGACAGCGTAATCTGCTTCGACATTGAGGGCGGCTGTATTTATGCGAATTCGATTGCAGCAATGCTCTTTGGCGCGGAAAATTCGCAGGCGGCGGGGGAATACTATACCAACTGGATGAAGGGGCGGAAGCTCTCCGAGGTTGAGGATTCCACGTGGCAGGAGACGAAAATGGTAAGCGGCGAGATGCGCTATTATGATGTGCTGTTCAAGCGCCTTTGCGATTCCACCGGAATCTATGTCGGCTGTTTCTTTATGATGCATGACAAGACGGTGGAAGTACAGAAGCTGGCGGCGGAACGCTTTCGCGCGACGCATGATCGGCTCACCGGGATTTACAACCGCGAGTATTTTTACGAGGTGGTTGAGCAGACTTTGCGGGGCGCAGCGCCGTATGCGTATTGTATGGTCTGTTCCGACATCAAGAATTTTAAGATGGTGAACGATGTGTTTGGCATCAATGTCGGGGACGAGGTGCTGGTCGCCATTGCGGACACCCTAAAGAGGCTTGCAAAACCCGGATCGGTGTACGGAAGGCTGGACGGAGACCGTTTTGCGCTCTGTATGCCGAGAGAGCGGTTTGACGGGGACATGTTTACGTCGGAGCTTAAGCGCATCGGTGAGACAAGCGGGACGGCGCTATACCGCGTCCACATTCATATAGGCGTGTACGATATCGCAAACCCGGACATTGCGGTGTCGCTCATGTGCGACCGCGCGCTGATGGCGATCAAGACGATCAAGTCCAGCTTGGCGGATATGATTGCGTACTATGATGACGGACTTCGTGCGGCCTCGATCGGCGAGCAGAAGGTGACGAGCGAGTTCAGCGAGGCGCTCCAGAGAGGAGAGTTCTGTTTCTATCTCCAGCCTCAGGTGTCTGTCGAGGGAAAAATGCTGGGCGGCGAGGCGCTGGTTCGTTGGATTCATCCCGAGCGCGGAATGATATCTCCGGCGGAATTTGTCGAGATACTCGAGCGCACCGGGCTGATCTGTCGTCTCGATATGTATATATGGGAGCTCGCATGCC
>JAFLRQ010000084.1:5920-8621 GCA_022511395.1 Agathobacter sp.
GAGCGCACCGGGCTGATCTGTCGTCTCGATATGTATATATGGGAGCTCGCATGCCAAAAGCTGTGCGAGTGGAGAGACCGGGGGCTCTCGCAGTTCTATATTTCCGTGAATATATCGACAAAAGATTTTTATTTTACGGATATTTATAAGACTTTTACGAATTTGGCTGACAAGTACAACATCAATCCGCGCAGCCTGCATCTGGAGATCACGGAGAGCGCGATCATCAACGACCTCAAGAAACAGCTCGTGCTGATCCAGCGTCTGCAGGAATTCGGTTTCGTGGTGGAGATGGACGATTTTGGAAGCGGCTACTCCTCTTTAAATATGCTGAAGGACATTCCGGTGAACACGCTGAAAATCGACATGGAATTCCTGCGTGACACGGTGCATCGGGATCGAAGCCGGAAGATTTTAAAAATGATTATTTCTCTGTCCAAGCAGCTTGGCATGAAGGTCATCACCGAGGGCGTGGAAACGGCGGAGCAGGTGGATTTTCTCACAGAGTTCGGCTGCGATATTTTTCAGGGCTATTACTTTGCAAAGCCGATGCCGGTCGATGAATTTGAAAAAAAGTATTTTTTGAAAGCCGAATAATTTATCATGGTCGGGAGATACTTACATCGAAGATTAAACGATGATGGAGGTAAGCCCGATGAAAAAACAACATTATGTAGCCGCGATCGCCTGTCTGATAGCAGGCGCGATCGGCTTTGTGAGTGTATACGCGACGGAGAAAGCGCAGGAGAGAAAGCAGCTGGCGCAGCAGGAGCAGGAGCAGAGGCAGCAGGAGACGCAGGTGCCGGAGCCGTCGAACAATGACGACCTTTCGCCGGTGTCCCGCGAGCTCGACCCGAAACCGTCGAATGAGGTCAAAACGCCGATCGCTCAGAAGGATCCGGAGGTTTCTGTAGAGGAAGGCAAAAAGGATTTGACGGAGCCGGAGCAGACCGAACCGGTGGATCAGGAGAAGCCTGTGAGTAAGCCGGCGGAGCAGACGGTACCAGTCTCGGTTGCGGAGACACTGCATTTTCGCCCGGAGAACGGAATCGTCTGGCCGCTTGAGGGGGAGGTTATCTTAGACTACAGTATGGATTCTACCATCTTTTTCCCGACGCTGGAGCAGTACCGCTGCAATCCTGCGATGGTGATTGCGGGAGCCGTCAACGACAAGGTGTTCTCGGTTATGCGGGGCAAGATTATTGAGGTGTTCAACAGCGAGGAGACCGGGTGTACCGTGCGGCAGGATCTCGGAGACGGTTACATCGCAACATACGGCCAGCTCAAGGAGCTGAATTTCGGTGTGGGTGATATTGTGGAGAGCGGTCAGGTGATCGGCTATGTCAGTGAGCCGACGAAGTATTATTCGGTGGAGGGCTCCAATGCCTACTTCTCTCTGAAAAAGGACGGAAATCCGGTCAATCCCAGAGATTATCTGCCCATTGAAGAAATTGATGTGCCGGAGCAGTGAGACAGGGCAGATTGGAATTCAATAAAGCTTGATTCGCCAACAGAATGTGTGATGTAAGATACCTCCATGCAGGAATGAATGTTCCTGAAATGGAGGTATCTTTTGGTCTTACTTTGTTACCTTTATTTTTTTCTTGCCGCTCCAGCCGCTGTAATACGGGCTGCCATTGACGGACTTATACGCCCGCACCTGAATATAGTAGGTTTTCTGGTTATCCAGGTTACGGATCGTTTTTTTCACTTTGGATGAATCGTAGACGGTGACCGTCTTGGCGTCTGCCATGTCGCTTGTGAGCGAATAGCGGATTTCGTATCCGTCCGCCTTCTTGATGGCCTTTTTGAGCGTGACTCTGACGCGGCCGCCATCCAGCGATTTCAGAGCCTTAATGGCCGGTTTTGCCAAAGCCGACGAATTCGGGACGAATTCCCATGACGCAACCTGATATCCCGAACCGCGGAATACAAAATAGACATCGTGCACACCTGTCACCTGGCTGAGGGTGGCGGAAACAGTCTCAAAGCTGCCGCTTCCGGTCTGCTTCAGAGGAAGTGTGGCGATTTTGGTTCCCGTGAGAGCCTCGTCGAGATACACTTCGACAGAGCCTTTGTCGGTTGTCGATGAGATGGATGCTTTCAGGCTTCCGGCACCCTTGGCACCGAAATCGACCTGATCAATTCTCGTCCAGTCTCCGGTGTCAATCTTGTCAAGGACAACTGTGCCATCGCTTCGTATGGTTCGCGTGAGTCCGCCCTGATGGCTCTGGGTAGTGGCGTTGATCACCTGATACGGATCAAAATTCTGTACCTGCTTTGGACCCTCGTATGTCGGCTGGATCTGAATCGTGGGATTTTTGCCTGCGACATCAACCTTTATCTCATCAATGTGCATGTTTCTGTAGGACAGGGACTGTCTGTTGGCTGCCGCGTAGAAATCCTTGTACAGGAACTGGTCGAGCGCTGTCGTGTGGTACAGGATATAATATTTTCCCTTGAACTCAAACATGTGGTGATGGTTGTTATAAGCCTCGTTGAACAATTCCGCACCCGGATTTTTCAGGATTGTCCCGAGGTATTTCGGCTGTCCGTCCTTATAATTTTCGGGATCGGCTGTCACCTGTAACGGGTCATCGGAGATATAGGCGCTGATGGACGCCGTCTTCGTGTATTTGTTATCCCACGGAACATTCCAGTTTGTGCAGTAAGAATAGACATACTTTCCCTGAAATTTGTT
>JAFLRQ010000085.1 GCA_022511395.1 Agathobacter sp.
TATCTTTTTGTAAAACAAGTTCATAACCACCGTCTGCACGATTAAAGTATATTTCAGTATCATCTTTACCTAATGTTAAGCTGTGTTCACTTTTGGCACCTAATTGACTGTTAAGACCACCAAAGGTTGAATAAAATGTTAAATAATGTGGTTTTACTCCACCACCATCATCTTTGAAACCTCTTGTAAATCCCATAGAAGACCAAATGGTTGTATTAAAAGTAATCTCTGTTCCATCTTCTGATACTGAAAAATCAGATAAACCCACGTCAGCCCTTTTGACAAAACCACTACCAACAAAGTAGCCTCCAACTAATAGGATTATTACTACAACAGATATTATAATAATTTTCTTGTTCATACTAACTCCTCCTTGCATATAAATGGACTTGTTTCTGTTAAATCTTGACTTGATACTCCTGTTATCCTAATGGTTTTCTTTTACCGCGAGCGCGATCGAGACATCCACACGATGATACGGTATCAGCGTCGCCTGAAAGGCATGGTACAGATCGGATTTTCCCGGCCAGACGGTATCCAGCAGATTGTTATTCCCATCCAGTTGATGAAACCACGACCCATGCACGTGATCTAAGACCTTCTCGTCCAGATACCTCATAAATTCCGAGTAAAGCTGCGCATATCTTTCTTTTCCTGTCACCCTGTACAGAACCGCAGAGGTATTGATTGCTTCCGCCAGAGTCCAATGCATCCGGTCCTGAACCACCGTTTTTCCGTTCCAGTCCGTCGTGTATGCAATACCGGGTATGCCATCCACATTCCACGCATCGTCGATCGCCCGGCAAAAAAGATTTTCTGCGGCAGCAAGATACAAAGCGGCGCTCCCCGCATCTCCTCCGTATGTGGACAACGCCCACTGCACAATCAGGCGTCCCCATTCAATCCCATGCCCCGGGGTTGCGCCGTATGGCTTAAAGGGGTCGGCAGGCTGGTGGATATTGCAGTCCAGATCTGCCGCCCAGTTGCTTGTAAAATGCTCCGGAATCCGCCACTGATTGTCTCTTGCCCAGCCGATCACGCGATTGATAATTCTTCCGGCGCGAATCCGATAGGTTTCATTCCCGGTGACATCCGCGACTGCAAGAAACGCCTCTACCGTGTGCATATTTGCATTCAGTCCCCGATAGGGATCAAGCTCTGTAAATTCCGTATTCCATGTGTCACACGCAAGACCCTCCTCCTCATTCCAGAAACGAAGGTCATAGACTGCCAGTGCCTCCTCCAACAGCTTTTGCGCACCCGGCCGCTTTGCCAGAACAGCGGATGAAGCGGCGAGCAAGACGAATGCGTGCGCATAGCATTGCTTGTTTGGCAGGATCTGATGATCGGAGGTGATTCCGCTGTACCATCCTCCGTTTGCGTCATCGTGAAGCTCTCCCATCAGTCCTTTAAGTGCCGCATCCGCCAACTGCTCACTTCCCGGATGCCCCAAAAAGCTTCCTATGCTGTAGACATGCGCCATGCGGCAGGTAATCCATGTCTCGCGGGGGCGGTCCGTCCAAGGCGTTCCATCGTCTCCCAAATAATAAGAGCTGCCTGACGGAGACGGAAATCTGCTTCCAAAGCGCAGCAGATCCTGTGTCATGTTATGCATAAACTCTCTGTTTTCTTCCGTGTCAATCTTATACTTTGCGTTCATCACGTTCCTCCTCTGACGGCTTGAGCGTTCGATGTCACGATATATCGTAGACGCTCCTCAGCCTCAGATGGTCAATTGTGCCGCCCAGCACCTCCACAACCTTACAATCTGCGTTCAGGTCGAAATAATTATCGGACAAAATCAAATCCTCGTTGTCGTTTAAAATTTCCACGCTCTTTGCATACTTGCCCGCGCTGACTGTGATGCGATTGCCCTCCACTACAGCCTGTAGCTGCGGGTCCTCATAGCAGAAATACTTCGGATAGGAGAAGATAACCGTTCCCTCGGATATCACCGTTTCTTTCCTGACTGCCTGAAAGCTTACATATTCATTGTAGATATCAATATCCGGCAAGTCTGTTTTTTCTAACCAGACACTGGTGAGGGCCGGCACCTCAACCGTCATTTCCTGTGCGCGGAGTATCTCTGCCGCAGCATTTCTCAACTGCCATTTCACGGTAATGGTCTCATCCTGCATGCTCTCATTTGTCACAGCAAGGCGAATGGACTTTGGGAATTCAAATGGCAGCCTTACCAGCTCCTGCCCGCTGTTGATCATGCCCTCCTCCTCACAGGAAATCAGGATCGGCGCAAAGAAACGCCTGGCATAATAATGTAATGCCTTCATTCTCTGACAATAGTCCACACTGGACCATGAAGCAACCGGCCAGCAGTCATTGAACTGCCAATAAACTGCGCCCATGCAGCGGCTGTCATTCCGATTTCTTCTGTAATGCTCCACCCCGTAGCGGATAGCCTCCGCCTGCAAAAGCTGGGAGGCATACACGACAGTCTCAAAATTGGATGGATAGCGAAAGGTCTGCTGCATATAGTTCATGATCTTGCCGTTGGCGGAGCCGTTTCTCTGATGCTTCTCCATGATGTAGGAAAAGATATTCATATCCCGCTCATCATCCGTGAAGGTTTCAACGGTTTTCTTCGACGGAAAGGACTGGAAGCCAAACTCTGACAGATACCGGAAACAAAACCTTCGATACTCGGAAAACGGTTTATTCCCATGCCATACATCCCAGTAATGCACGTCTCCGCGGTTCTCATCTCCGGGATTGTCAAAGGAGCCTCCCGACGACGGACTGGCCGGCCAATAGAACACCTGCGGCGCATACCGCTTGACAATCTGAGGTAGGATGCGCTCGTACATGATCAGATAATCCCTCACCTCACGATCCTTGCTCACCCACGTACCCTGTTTTACAAACTGTTCCATCTCATTGTTTCCGCACAGCAGGCCAAGGGATGCGTGATGGCGGATCCGCTTCAGGTTATCTGTGAACTCCGCCGTGATATTGGCCTCAAACTCCGGGGTCAGATCGTATACCGCGCAGGCAAACATGAAGTCCTCCCACACGACAAGTCCCATTTCATCACACAAATCAAAAAACCAGTCGTCCGGGTAGTATCCTCCTCCCCAGACACGGATGGAGTTAAAGTTTGCAAATATCGCCTTTTCCAGCAATTTTTTTGTGGTTTCCTTCGTCACGCGGCCAAGCAGATGATCTTCGGGAATGTAATCCGCTCCCATGGCAAAGATATTCACGCCGTTCACGCAGGTCGCAAAGCGCTCGCCCCATTGATCCTTTGTGCGATCCATGGTAATTGTGCGAAGTCCGATTTTTCTGGTCCAGTTGTCCGCAGTTGTCCCATCCGGCTTGATAAGATCAACAGAAACGGTGTAAAGATCCTGTTCTCCGTAACCATGCGGCCACCAAAGCCTGGGATGCTCGATTCTGATATCCGGTTCTAATCCGTCCTTACATACAATTTCTATTCCCTCCGGATCCGCAACGGTCACCCTTATGGTAAGCTCATCCAATGAAATCGTCTGATTCGAAGCAAGCTCTATCTCCGGCTTTATCTCTAATCTTACCGTCTCATTTTCGTGATACTGCAGGACTTCAACAGAATCCAATCGCGCAGTGTCCACGCCAAGCAGATGAACCGGCCTCCAGATTCCCGCGTCCGGCAGATGGGCGCCCCAGTCCCAGCCAAACATGCAATGTGCCTTTCGAATGTGCACAAAACCATTCATTGCATCCTCTGTTCCAAGGGTCGGAGCCTTTTTGAATGCCTCTGCTATGTAGCGGTTCGGCGAATGGAAATAGACCGTCAACTCATTTTCCTCTCCCTTTAGCAGCTCCTTCACGGAATACTCCCAGGTCCGGTGCATGTTTTCTGCATGCCCCAGCTTTACGCCATTTAATGTGACATCTGCAATCGTATCCAAGCCGTCGAACCGAAGGATCACTTCATCCGATGCGAGCAGCGCCTCATCGCAGGCAAAGCTTGTGCGATATTCATAATCGTATTCCATAAGCTTCAATGCGGCATCTTCGTTGTCCTTCCAGAATGGATCCTCCATCTTCCCTGCGCGCAGCAAATCTCCATATACCGAACCCGGAACGACTGCCTCGATCCACTCCTGCTCGTCACTTCGATGCATTTTCCAATTATCATGCAGCGTAATTATCTTCATCCGCTTTCCTCCCAATCACAAAAAGAGCTTTTGTATGAGTTGTGTATCTCCCAAAAGCTCTTTTTTATGTTTACTCTGCTTCGGATTCGGTCCCGTCTGCCTCCTCCGGCGAATCGCTCCCGGAATCCGCTGGTTCGACTCCTTCCGTCTCCTCTGACGGATCACTCTCAAAATCTCCGGATTCGGTTCCGCCTGTATTCTCAGGCGTCTCAGGAGCTTGTGTCCCGTCCTCCGGTTCTTCGGAGTTTTCACTCCCATCCTCCGGTTCCCCGGGCTCCGGATTCCCATGCTCCAAATCAATCCTGACCACATCGGAAACCTGATCTTCTCCGAAATATTTCTTTCCATCAACCACGAGATACGGCACAATGCGGAATTCATAGCCTCTTCCCGGCATGAGTCCCGCTACCACGCAGGCAGTACCGGTCACGCACTCTCCGATCCGCTCATAGGACTTGCTGCCCTCTCTCCGGTAATAAACCTCATAGGCCGTCGCCATTTCCAGAGATTCCCATGAAATGTAGACCTTCCTGTCGATTCCCAGCTCTGCCTTAACCCATGAAATTGCCAACCCGCTTACATCCGGTTCTTCTGTTCCCGGTTCCTCGCTTCCCGGCTCGTCTTCTCCCGGTTCTTCCGTTCCCGGTTCCTCGCTTCCCGGCTCGCCTTCTCCCGGTCCCTCAGTTCCCGGTTCTTCTTCTCCCGGCTCCTGCGGTTTCGGCTCTTCCGTCTCTGGCTGCTGCGGCTTCGGATCTTCCGTTTCCGGCTGCTGCGGATACTCAATATATGGTTTGTCAGTTCCCGGCTTATGCGTATTTGTCTCAGGGGCCTCGGTACTCGGCGGATCCTCCTCCGTGCCCTGAGTGTCCTCCGGCTCCTCGGTTCCGTTCGGCGAGGTGCTGGGTTCTCCCGGCTTCTCCGTCGTCAGAACAGGATTTTCTTCGATCGGTGTACCCGGATGATCCGGATCAAGGAGCGATGCCGGCCGGATTCCTCCGCTGTACACCTCCACACCTGCCACCTGAACGCCCTGATTGTCGATAATCTGAGCAATTTCCTCAATGGTTTTGTCGTAGGACACTTCCTCCGACACCCCGGATCCTTCCTTAATCCGGTTCACAAAATAATACTTTCCGACGGAAACTCCCGCGGTTTTGGCCTTCTCTTCCTCTTCGTCCTCTCTCGCAAAGGTCTGCGAGTAAATCGTGCAGTTCTGCCGACTGCCGCTGATATTCTCGATTGCGCTCTGGATATGAGTCTCCACTGCCACAGATTCCTGCTCATAGCAGTAGCTCACCAGCACGCCGGACTTGTCACCCTTGAGATAATTTTGTGTCTCGAGGCTCACAAAGACGCTCTCCAGCACGTCTCCAACGGTTCCGTGCCTTTTGCTCAAGCCGTCCACGATTGAGATTCCGTCCTCATTTAAGGCCTCTACCTTCTTCACCCGTCCCATCTTATTGACCGAGAGCGACAGGCTGGGGTTCACATCCACAATGATCTGCCCCTCGATGATGTTGCTCTCCCGCACCTCCTGAAGGCAGAAGAACAACACAAAAGCTGCCGCAAGCCCGACAACCGCGCGGCACAGCTTCGCGGGTACATGCCTGCCCTTTGGAGGCATCTTACGAATAACCGTAACATCCTGCTCTTCTCCAAACAGCTCTGCTTCCGATGCAATCGGCTGCAATTTCTGCTCAAGGATTCGATCCGCAAGCTTTGGGGCCATCTCATCAAGTCCGTCTTCAAGACGCCTGCGCAATTCGCGATTCATTTGTCTGCCTCCTTTCTTCCGTTATTTATAATATGCTGTAATCGCTTGACCGCCCTCTGGTATTTGGTGATGACGGTACCAAGCGGCTTATTTTCCTTCTCTGCAACTTCCTGAAACTTCAGGCCAATCAGCCCATGCAGGATCACAATGTTCCGCTCCTCCTCAGACAGATGGCAGAACAGTTCCTCCAGCAGCAGCCGATTATCCACATCGCTGATCTGATCGAAGGAAAGCTCCTTCTGATGATCCTCGTTGTCAAAAACCTCTGTCTGTACCCCGCGCCCATCCCGCAGCTTCATGCGGAACAGATTCTGCGCGATCTTCATGATCCACGCCATGGGGTTGCCCTGCTCTCGGTACAGATGCGCCGCATTCCGCACCCGGATATAGGTATCCTGCAGCAGATCCTCCGCATCCTCATGATTCATGGTCAACGACAGACAGAACGCATACATTGGTTTGTAACTGACCGTATATAATTCTTCAAACGCTTGGATATTTCCCTCCGCGACCCGTTCAATGAGCCCCGGCGGGAACTTTACCCTCTGTCCGGACATCTGATAATTCCCCTTTTGTTCCTGCCCCGCAGGAGTTTTCCCTTAGGGCAAAAGATTGACTACCCCCTATTATACTAGAAAGCAGTCAATCTTAAAAGTAATCTTTTATCAGAAATTTAAAAAATACAAAATTTCATCCGGAAGATTCTTATGCAATCGACCTTCATGCCGCAGTCAATCCCGTCGACGCACGTCGGATACGGTATCCTCATGCCGCATCCAAATACAAATACCCAAAAAACTACTCAGTGTGTATCCGTTCACCTCTGCACGGAAGCTTCTCCCTCTCCCCCTTTCCTTTCCGGCAGAATAAAAGCATTTTGATTACTTTCTAATTAGGACAATGCAGGTTCCTTCCGTTTTATTTCAAAAAAAATAAAAAAATTTAAAAAAATTTTTCTTGCAGTTTTTGGGAATCGTGATAAGATAGATAGGCATTGAACTCAGGAGGGATCATTATGGCTGCAAAAACAACAAAGGATATGACAGACGGTTCGAGCATGAAGCTCATTCTCGGATTTGCGCTCCCACTTCTCGCGGGCATGATTTTTCAACAGGTGTATAGCCTGATGGACATGGTCATCGTGGGGCGTTGTCTCGGGGTGAACGCACTGGCCGCCGTGGGAGCCACCGGCAGCATTAACTTTTTGATTATCGGCTTTTGCCTGGGAATCTGCAACGGCTTCGCCCTCCCTGTCGCCCAGCGCTTCGGTGCCAGAGACTACGACGGACTCCGCAAATATGTCGGCAACTCCGCTGTACTTGCCGCGTCCATCGGCATCACTGTCACCGTCCTGACCGTCGTGCTGTGCCGCAGCATTCTCACGCTTATGCGGACGCCGTCGGACATCATTGACCTTTCTTATCAGTATATTGTCATTATCTTTGCCGGAATTCCGGCCACGATCCTTTACAACCTGCTCTCCGCCCATCTGCGCGCGCTGGGAGATTCCTTAACGCCGGTCATCTTTCTGATCATATCGGCGGTATTAAATATCGGTCTTGACCTGCTCTTTATCATCACGCTCGGCTGGGGCGTGAGCGGTGCCGCCTTTGCCACGGTGCTCTCCCAGACGGTGTCCGGCCTGCTCTGCCTGGTCCTGATCATTTTTAAATTCGACATCCTGCACCCGGAGAAGGAAGACTGGCATCCGGAAAAAATGTATATCCGCAATCTGCTCCACATGGGCCTCCCAATGGGCTTTCAGTATTCCATCACCGCCATCGGAAGCGTTGTTGTTCAGGCATCCGTGAACTCACTGGGCTCTGTCGCCGTGGCCTCCATGACAGCGGCGGCAAAAATCTCCCTGTTTGTCATCTGCCCCTTTGACGCTCTGGGCTCCACCATGGCCACCTACGGCGGCCAGAATGTGGGGGCAGGAAAGCTGGAGCGGCTGAATCAGGGCCTGCGCTCCGCAGTCATTCTGGGCGCCGTCTATTCCGCCCTGATCTTTGTCGTCCTGTTCTTCTTTGGCGAGAACCTGATTCATATTTTCCTCTCCCCGGACGAACAGAACGTGGAGGCTGTGGTCACCTGGGCGAGGCAGTTCCAGATTGTCAACGCCGCCTTCTACTTTCCGCTGGCGCTGGTCAACATTGTGCGATTTCTCATTCAGGGCATGGGCTTCTCCGGCCTCGCCGTGTTCGCCGGGATCTCCGAGATGGCGGCCCGGACGCTGGTGGGACTCTGCTTCGTCCCTGTTTTCGGGTTCGCCGCGGCCTGCTTTGCAAACCCGCTGGCCTGGGTTCTCGCGGACTGCTTCCTGATTCCCGCTTTCTATTATTGTAGAAAGAAGCTCCA
>JAFLRQ010000086.1 GCA_022511395.1 Agathobacter sp.
GAAAGATTTTTGTGCGTCTCGGTTTTGAAGAAGTAGGAGAAGGCGGAAAGCGAGCTAAAGCCCAGCTTTTCCGCAATTTCCGTGGAGTTCATGCCCTGACGGGCATAGGAGATTGCAAGGTCGGTTTTTAACCGGGCCAGATATTTGTGCGGAGTCATGCCTGTCTCATTCTTGAAGCAGCGGATAATGTAGCTTGCGTCCTTGTTGAGCTCTGCGGCGATCTGGCTGACGGAGAGATCGACCACCGGGCGGCTGTGAAACAGGCGCAGGACCGCGGAGGTGGTCTCAGAGTAGGTGACGTCCGGCGCCAGATAGTCCTGTAAGTAGTGGATCAGGAGCTCAAAATAGGCCTCCGCCGCTTTGAAGGGCGGACGTTCATCAAAGTCCCCCTGCATGGCGTTTAAGAGATGGTAGAGCTTTGGGGAGGTTCCCGGGTCAATTTCGATGTAGTCCGTCTCCAGCAGGCGCCGGTAGGTCACAAAGTCGATATAGATGTGATCCACCGGGTCGTCCTCCTTCTGGCTGACCTGAAAATAGGGAGACGACCGGAAGATATACAGGCAGCCGGGCTTTAAGGGGATTTCTTCCCGATAGTAAGCGGTTCCGCCGATAATGTAGTAGATTCGGTTCACAAGGTAGGCGGGGTTGTAGAACCAGTTTCTGGGATTGTAGATCCGCCCGTACGAGAGGATGGAATATTCGTTTTCCATGGAAGGCTCCTTTGTGTTCATTTTTTATCAGTCCATTTTTCGAAAACTGTGATCAATTTTCATTATATACATTTTCCATAGAAAAATCTACAATAAAACAAGAATGCCGTCAAAAATTCTCATGAAATAAATCGGCGAGGGGGAGGGAAGTGCTATGTATGAGGCGACATTTGAGTCGTTGGCAAAACACAAGTGCCCAGACTGGTTCCGGGATGTGAAATTCGGAATCTGGAGCCACTGGGGGCCGCAGTCGGTTCCGATGTTCGGAGACTGGTATGCGAGAAACATGTACATTCAGGACACGGATCAGTACCAGTACCATGTGAGGCACTACGGGCATCCGTCGAAGTTCGGGTACAAGGATATCTGCGCTCTTTGGAAGGCGGAAAATTTCGAGCCGGAGAAGCTGATGGAGCAGTATTACAAGTCCGGCGCGCGGTTCTTCGTGGCGCAGGCATCCCATCACGACCACTTTTTCAACTTTGCCTCGAAGCTCAACCGCTTCAACTCCGTGGAGGTGGGGCCGCACAAGGACATCTGCGGATTGTGGAAGGCAGCGGCAAAGAAATACGACCTGCCCTTTGGCATGACGGAGCATCTTGGAGCATCCTTCGCCTGGTGGCGCTCCAACAAGGGCGCGGACAGCTACGGACCCTACGCGGGAGTGCCGTATGACGGAAATGACCCTGAGTACCGGGATTTCTACCACGACAATTACGAGCATGTGGCAAAACCGGGCGAGGAGGACAAGTGGGTGTGGCTGACCGGAAACCGGAAGTTCCGGGAATACTGGCTTGCGGTGATGAAGGAAATCATCGACAACTACGAGCCGGATCTCTTGTATTCCGACAGCTGGCTTCCCTTCGGCGAGAACTTTGAGTCTGTGGAAAATAAAGATTTTCAGATCGGACTGGAGGCGGTGGCTTACCTGTACAACCAGTCGGAGCGCAGATTTGGCGAGAACCGGGCGGTTTACACACAGAAGAGCCGCAAGAAGGAAATCTATGAGGTGGGCACGCTGGACATCGAGCGGAGCCAGCTCCCGGACATCTCTCCGGAGCCGTGGCAGTCCGAGACCTGCATCGGCGAATGGTTTTACAACGCAAGGGCGCACTATAAGAGACCCCAGCACATCATCGATATTCTGGTGGACTCCATCGCGAAGAACGGCACGATGCTCTTAAATATCGTGCAGAAGCCGGACGGAACCATCGACGACGAGGCAATGTGGATCTTAAAGGAGCTTGAAAAGTGGTTTGCCGTCAACGGGGAGGCCGTGTACGGCACAAGGCCGTGGCGTGTTTCCGGCGAGGGCTCATCCATGGTAAAAATCGACGGCTTTACCGAGGAGCAGGTGCCGTGGCAGCAGGACGACTTCCGTTTCGTGCAGAAGGACGGAAAGCTGTATGCGTTCATGATGTGCCCGCAGATGGGAAAAACGGCTGTCATCAAGAATCTGACAGAATCGGAGCATGTGAGCTCTGTACGGCTGTTAGGCGTGGGAGAGGTGGCCTTCCATCAGTTTTCCGGCGTTCTGGTGGTCAATCTGCCCGACAAACTGCCGACGCCCTATGCAAACGCATTAGAAATTAAATTTTAAATAAATAAAAAGGAGTGAAACAGAAATGGCAGCAAAGACAATGAAAGGGGCAATTCTCCCCGGAAACAGCACAGTAGAAATCAAGGATTTTGAGATCCCGACACCGGGACACGGACAGGTGCTGGTGCAGACAAAGGCAACGACCATCTGCGGCAGCGATATCCGCTGCATTTACCGGGAGCATGTGGGAAAAGGGCCGGAGGGCTACATTCCCGGAATGATCGCAGGCCATGAGCCCTGCGGAATCATCGTGGAGGAGGGCGAGGGCCTCAAGCGTTTCAAGAAGGGCGACCGCGTGATTGTGTACCACATTTCCGGCTGCGGTGTCTGCAACGACTGCCGCAGGGGCTACTACATATCCTGCAAGAGCAAATTCCGTCAGGCATACGGCTGGCAGAGAAACGGCGGCATGGCACCCTACATTTTGTGTGAAGAGAAGGATCTGATTGCACTTCCCGACGAGCTGACCTACAAGGACGGCGCACAGGTAGCCTGCGGCTTCGGTACGGTGTACGAGGCCATCGAGAAGGTGGGCGTGTCCGGAAACGATGCCGTACTGGTCACCGGACTTGGCCCGGTGGGACTGGCAACCCTGATGCTGGCGAAAGCGCTGGGGGCAAACAAGCTCATCGGCGTGGAGATGAACGAGTACCGGATTGATCTGGCAAAGAAGCTGGGGCTGGTGGATCATGTGTTCAAGCCGGGGGAGGATACCCTGGACAAAATTCTGGAGGTCACAGGCGGACACGGCGTGGAGCGCGCGTTTGACGCGAGCGCCAATGATGCCGGACGGCAGCTTGCAATCCGCGCCACCAGAGAGTGGGGGAAAATTGCCTTTGTGGGAGAGGGCGGCACCTGCACCTTCAACCCAAGCCCGGACATCATTCATGGACAGAAGACCATTTACGGCTCCTGGGTGACCTCGCTGTGGCGCATGGAGGAACTGGTGGAGCGCCTTGTGCGGTGGGGCATTCATCCGGAGGAGCTGATCACAGACGAGTTCCCGCTGGAGAAGGCCGCGGAAGCATACGAGCTGATGGCTGGCGGCCAGTGCGGAAAAGTTGCTGTTGTCTTTGACTGATAAAAAGAGGTGTCTATGGAAAATATTGTGGAACAGAGTTCCATTCCGCGCCGCATCTTAAAGAACGGGATCAATGTGCCGGCGATGGGACTGGGAACCTTTGGCTCTGACAAATATAATGCAGAGCAGATCTCGGAGGCGGTTTACGGAGGCATCCGTGCGGGGTATCGGCTGATCGACTGCGCCTCCGTGTACCAGAATGAGGATAAAATCGGAGAGGTTTTCGCCCGCGCGTTTGCGGACGGGATTGTAAAGCGCGAAGAGCTGTTTGTGGTTTCCAAGGTGTGGAACGACATGCACGGCGAGGGTCAGGTGATTGCGTCCTGCGAAAAAAGTCTTGCGGATTTAAAGCTGGACTATCTGGATCTGTATCTCGTGCACTGGCCCTTCCCGAATTACCACGCGCCGGGCTGCGACGGGGATTCCAGAAATCCGGATTCCAAGCCCTTCGCTGTGGAGGATTTCATGGTGGCGTGGAGACAGTGCGAGCGGCTGGTAGACGAGGGAAAGGTAAAGTTTATCGGCATGTCCAACATGACAATACCGAAGCTGGAGGCAGTGCTGCCCCTGTGCAGGATTCAGCCGGCGGCGCTGGAGATGGAGCTTCATCCGGCGTTCCAGCAGCCCGAGCTCTATGATTATGCGGCGGGACACGGGATGCTTCCCATCGGTTACTGTCCCATCGGCTCGCCCTCGCGGCCGGAGCGCGACCGAACCTCGGAGGATGTGGCGGCGACCCAGATGCCGGAGATTGTCCGGATTGCAGAGGCGCATCAGATCCATCCGGCTCTTGTGTGCCTGAAATGGGCGGTGCAGAGAGGGCAGGTGCCGATCCCCTTCTCCGTGAAGGAACCGCAGTATTACAGCAATTTAAAGTGCATCACAGAGGATCCGCTGACGGATGAGGAGATGGAGATCATCCGCGCGGCGGACAAAAACTGCCGTCTCGTAAAAGGACAGGTGTTTTTGTGGCCCGGCGCAAAAGGCTGGGAGGATCTCTGGGATATGGAGGGAGTCATCACATGTTAAAAGGAATACCGAAAATATTGTCGCCGGAGCTTTTGAAGGTTCTGTGCGAAATGGGACACAGCGATCAGATTGTGCTCGCGGATGGGAACTTTCCGGCGGAGTCCATGGGCAAACATGCAATTGTGATCCGGATGGACGGTCACGGCATTCCGGAGATACTGGATGCCATTCTGCAGGTCTTTCCGCTGGACAGCTATGTGGAGACTCCGTTCCGGCTTATGGAAGTGATGAAGGGAGATCCGGTTGAGACGCCGATCTGGGAGACCTATGCCCAGATCGAGGAAAAGTATGAGAAGAGAGGCAGGGCCGCCATTGGAAAGGTTGAGCGCTTTGCCTTTTACGAGGAGGCGAAAAAGGCGTACGCCATCATTGCCACCGGCGAGACGGCATTGTACGCAAATATTTTGCTGCAGAAGGGCGTTGTGACGGACTGATCTTGGAGGATGCAGGAGGGAGATACCTATGGAAGTAAAAACCTATCAGCTTGGCTCGACACAGGCTTCGTATCTGATCTCGGATTCCGGCAAGGTATCTCTGCTCCTGCTGCCTGTGGAATGCCGGGATAAGCTGGCCGAAAACTGGAGCCTTGGGCCGGGAAAATGGGACGTCAGGGGCGAGTACAACAGAGAGTGGAGACCGGGTTCACTGGTTCAGCTGCACCTGCGCCACCATGCAAGAAGCCGGGCAAACGGCAGCACAATGAAATTGTCGGAGAGCACCGAGAAGCTGAAATTTGTCCGTCAGCAGAGGGAGGAGACCCCAGAGTGGGAGACCGTAACGACCGTGCTTTCCGCCGAGGAGGGCTACGAGATTACGCACACGCTCGGGCATGAGAAGGGCATAGACGCGCTGTGGTGCGAGACGGTGTTTTCAAACACGGGCGAAAAACCGCTGGAGCTTGAGATGCTGACCAGCTTTTGTCTGGAGAATCTCAGTCCCTGCCAGCTCGACAACGACCAGACCGGCAAGCTGAACCTGCACAGGTTCTACGGGAGCTGGGCTCTGGAGGGGCGGCATGTCTGTGTGCCCATCGAGGAGCTGGGGCTGCAGAAGCCGTGGGCGTCGCCGTTCCCGAAGGGGGAGCGCTTCGGCTCCGTCGGGAGCTGGACCGCGCAGCGCTATTTTCCCACGGCAGCGGTGGAGGATTCCGAACACGGGATCCTCTGGGGCGCTTCTTTAGAATCCATGTCCTCCTGGCAGATGGAGCTCACGCGGGACGGGGACACGCTCTCCTTCAGCGGCGGAATCGCCGACGCGGAGCAGGGCGCGTGGATGAAGCGGGTGGCGCCGGGGGAGACCTTCGCAGCGCCGAGAGCGAGAATAGCCGTGGTGCACGGCGACATTCAGGATGTGTGCCAGACGCTTCTTAAGCTGCAGGATCTGGCAGCGGAAAAGTACGGGGAGGAGGGGCTTCCCGTCGTGTTCAACGAATACTGCTCCTCCTGGGGCAATCCCACGCAGGAGAAGGAGCTGCAGTACGCAAAGCTTTTGGCGAACAAGGGCATTCGTTATCTGGTCATCGATGCGGGCTGGTCCTTGGGGAGCCGCGAGCAGTGGGGCAACGGCGAGTGGATTCCCGATCCGGCGCGCTTTCCGGATTTTAAGGAGATGAACCGGCAGCTCCGAGAGATGGGGCTGATTCCGGGGCTGTGGTTTGAATTTGAGGTGACGACCGACGGCTCAAGGGTGTTTGCGCACTCCTACGACTCCATGCACCTGCAGCGGGAGGGCGAGGTGATCCGTTTCGGCACGGACCGCAGCTTTTGGGATTTTCGGAATCCCAAGGTGGTGGATTTCCTCACGGAGCATGTGATCGACCTGTTAAAAACCAACGATTTCGGCTATATGAAGGTGGATTACAACGGAAATATCGGTCTGGGCTGCGACGGGGCGGAGAGCCTTGGAGAGGGACTCCGCCAGCAGATGGAGGGCGTAAAGCATTTCTTTGAGAAGATCCGGCGCGAAGTCCCGGGAATCGTAATTGAGAACTGTGCATCCGGTGGACATCGGATGGAGCCCATGATGATGTCAATTACCGCAGTGAGCTCCTTCTCGGACGCCCACGAGGCAAGGGAAATCCCGGTAATTGCCGGCAATCTGCAGAACCTATGCATTCCAAGGCAGAATCTGATCTGGGCGGTGCTGCGCGCGGACGATGGTAGGGAACGGCTGGAGTACAGCATGGCGGCCGGTTTTCTGGGGCGGATCTGCCTGTCGGGGGATATTGAGCGACTGACAGAGGAACAGTGGGATGTCGTCACCAGAGGCATTCAGTTTTACCGGAGCGCGGAGTCCGTCTTACTGAGGGGAAAAACGCGGGTATTCCGGGAGGGCGGACAGTTTATCCGGCATCCGAAGGGACTGCAGGCAGTGGTTCGTGAGAACGGAAGAGAAGCTCTGGTGGTATTTCACGGATTTGAGCAGCCGGCAGGGGAGTACAGGGTTCCTTTGGACGGGGACTTTGAGTCCGTGGAGGCCTACGGACACGGCGCGTTTGTGCCGGAGAGCGGCGGGGTTCGTATAACGGGGATTGATGCGTGGACGGCGGGAGCCGTATTGCTGCGCAGGAAGTAACCGGGAAAGAGATGAGAGGAAGAGATCATGAATGTATTGAAATTTGGTTTCAGCCATTGGAAGAAATATCTGCCGAAGGCGCTTTTGATTCAGTTTTTTAGCTTCTGTGCCATCACGGCGGATCTGTTCATTCCGCTTTTGTCAGAGATTTTGATCGACTATGTGCTCGATGAGAAGGAGCCGACGGGGAAGGGCGTCTTTGCGTTCCTGACCGACGGCAGGTTTGGCGAGGTTCACACCTTCCGGCTGTTTTTTGCCGTCGCGGTGACACTGCTCATTCTGCTCACCATCCGCCTGACGATCATCTATATCAAGAACGTTGGCAACCAGTGGCTTGGAATCGGTCTGGAGACTGATCTGAGGAGGCTGACCTTTGACAAACTGATGCGGCTGGACAGCGCAAAGATCTCCGAGTACAACACCGGTGAGCTTTTGACCACCATCAATTCCGACACCATTATGTTCAAGGAAATGTTCTGCCGAATGTTTCCGAACATCATGGACAGTATTTTCGTTATGGCCATCAGTATTGTGCTTCTGGTGAACATTCACCCGTGGTTTCTGTTCATTCCGGTGCTGCTTGCTCCGTTCTTTACCGTGGCGCTTCTGCGGTTCCGCAAGCAGGCAAAGGCCAATTATCAGAGGATCCGCGGAAATAACTCCGTGATGAACCTGACGGTGCAGGAGAATATTGAGGCGGTGCGTCTGGTGCGCTCCTTCACCAATGAGAAGGTGGAGGAGGAGAAGTTTGATGTGGCCAATGAGAATCTCAGGGAGTCCCATATCCGCCAGATCCGGCTCTCCTCAAAATTTGAGGTGGTGTTCAGCACCATCAAGCAGATTGCCTACATCGGAAGCATTGCGGTAGCAGCGATCCTTGTCATCCGCGGGGAGCTCTTTGTAGGCTTTCTGGTGACCTGCAGCCAGTACGTGCTCAGGATCATGGACCACATCTCCCAGATCAACAACACGCTGTTCCAGATGCAGCAGCAGCTTGTTTCCG
>JAFLRQ010000087.1 GCA_022511395.1 Agathobacter sp.
TTTGCGTCACAGGACTAGGCATTGCTTGCAAGCGGAAGATTTTTGACTTATAATGGGTGGTAGGATTGCGGGAATTGCGTAGTCCATTGGTATCATTTACGGACAAAAGAAAAAGCAGGTAGGTAAGGTGCGTAAACGAATCAGACAGATTGCCGTTGGCAAGTTTGAGTACGAAAAGCCGCAGCTTTCCATTCAGGAGGAGCTTGAGATCTCCGTCGCCGAGGGGCAGGAGTACACCGGGGACTTCACGGTCACGAGTGAGAACCATGTGCCGGTGCGGGGGATTGTCTACTCCACCAACCCGAGGATGGAATGTCTGACCCCGCAGTTTGAGGGGGAGAAAGTGCGGATTCGCTTCCAGTTTCATAGCCGTGGACTCGTGGAGGGTGATGTTGCAAAGGGCTGCTTTGTCATGCTCTGTAATCAGTGCGAGCACAGCCTTTCTTTTTGTGTGTCCGTCACAAAGCTGACCGCGGACAGCTCCGTGGGCTCCATCCGGAATCTGCGCGATTTCACCGAGCTGGCGCAGGAGAAGTGGAGCGAGGCTTACCGGCTGTTTTATCACAAGGGTTTTTCCAATATATTAAACGAAAAAGAATACCGGGAGGCCATGATCTATAAGGGAATTGCGGCTGCAAAGCCCTCGCCCCAGAACATGGAGGAATTTTTGATCAGCGCAGGCAGAAAGAAGCCGGTCAGCTTCCAGCTTGAGCGGACGAGCTGCCGTTTCCCCAACGTCGCCGAGATCACACAGCAGGTCGTGGAGATCAAAAAGGATGAGTGGGGCTATCTCTCCATCGCGGTGAGCTCAGACGCGGAGTTTCTGCGGCTGACGGAGAAGGTGGTCACAACCGAGGATTTTCTCGGCAGCGTCTATCCCTTCAAGTATCTGATCGACAGCGAGAAGATGCATGACGGCTGGAATTTCGGCAGACTGACCTTTGCCACCGCGCGGGAGACCCAGTGCCTTGAGATCACGGCGCACAAGGGGCTGCAGACGGAGCGCGCAGGGAGCGCGCGCTTACAGATCATGGAGGCGCGTGTCGGGATCATGGAGCTCTATCAGGCCTACCGCTTAAAGCGCATTGTCACCGGCGTGTGGGCGAACGAGACCATTGATATTTTAAACCACCTCCACGCGCTGGACGCGGACGAGCCCATGTATCCGCTGATGAAGGCGCAGGTATATATCAGCAATCGCCAGAGGCAGGAGGCGGAGTGGATTCTGGACGATTTCCGCCGTGACTGGCACGACAAAAAAGCTCCGGTCTGGGGCTATTATCTCTACCTCATGACGCTCATGGAGCGCGAGCCCTCCTACGTGGATCGGATTGCCCGGGAGATCGAGGGCATTTTCCGCGAAAATCCGGACTCCGTGCTATTGTTCTGGGTGCTCTCCTTTTTGAGCGAGGAGTATTACAACAACAGCGCCCACAAGCTCAAGATGATTGAGTACTGGGTGATGAAGGGGGCGGCGACTCCCTATCTGTATCTGGAGGCCTACTACCTGTACTGCCAGGATCCGTATCTGCTCACGCAGCTCGGCGCGTTTGAGGTGCGCATCCTCCGCTGGGCAATCCGCCGTCAGGCGCTGAACAAGGATCTCGCGGCACAGATCTTTCAGGTGGTAGAGGTGAACAAGGGATTTAACGCAACCCACTATGAGCTCATGGTGGCCGCTTACCATGTGGACCCGAGGCCGGAGTTTGTGGGCATGATCTGCAGCTACCTCATCCGCGCGCAGCGCTTTGACAAGCAGTACCACCACTGGTTTGAGATGGGGATTGAGCTGGAGCTTAGGATCACAAGTCTGTACGAGGCGTTTCTGCTCTCCTTTGACGAGCGCGGAATTGCCCCGGTGCCAAAGATCATACAGATGTATTTCCAGTATGAGAGCAACATCTCTTACCGGAAGCTTGCCATTTTATACAACAACATCATTGCCGATCGGGAGAACAATCCCGAGGTGTATGAGAAATACCGTCGGGCGATGGGGCGCTTTGCAATGGAGCAGGTGGAGCAGGAGCATATGGACGACAATCTTGCCGTCCTCTACGAGGAGATGCTGGATCTCGGCTTTGTGAACGAGGAGATTGCGCACCGGCTGGCCCGCATCCTCTTCACCTACAAGCTGGTTGTGTTCGATTCCCGCATGATGCGCGCCATCATCTACCACAAGCAGTTAAAGGAGCCGCAGATCGTTCCGATTGTGGAGCAGTCCGCCTACTTCCAGCTCTACACGGAGGACTATGTGATTCTCTTTGAGGACGAGAAGGGCAGGCGCTACTCCGACAGCGTATCCAGCCGCCTGCAGAAGCTGATGGAGCCGGAGCACTATCTGGCAAAGTGCATGGAGCTGGCGCCGGATGAGCTGCCGTACCTTTTGATGTATTTTGGAAAGAAGAGGGACCACCATGATTTTGTCCCGGAGGATAAGCGCTTTTTCCCGCGCATGCTCTACGCAGATGAGCTGGATCCGGTCTATCAGGCGCAGCTTGCAATGGAGTTTGTGACCTTCAGCCGGACGCTCGAATATGACGGGACAGTGCCGGAATACCTTGAGCAGGCGGACTACACGAAAATGCCCCAGCCGGTCCGCCGCTTCATGCTGGACGCGCTTGTGGAAAATCACAGGTACGAGCTGGCCTATGAGCTGGTGAAGGAGTACGGGATGGACCAGATCGGCTATGCCTCCCGCGTGGCCCTTGCGAGCTGCATGATCAAACAGCAGGAGCGGGAGAGCGGGGAAGAGCCGGACGAGTATCTGCTTTTGCTCACCGAAAACACCTTCTTCAAAAAGAAGTACAACGACGTCATGCTGAGGTTTCTGTGCCGGTTCTACAGCGGGCCGACGGAGCGGATGTGCATGCTCTGGCGGGCGGCAAAGCAGTACGGGATCGACACCTTTGAGCTCGAGGAGCGGATTCTTGACCAGATCATCTACGCAGAGCTCATGCCGCGGGAGGGAGGAGACATCTTTGAGAGCTACTACAACGCGGGCGGCAGGGAGCTGGAGATCCTGGCATACCTGACCATCTGCGCGCAGGCGTACCTCGTGAAGAACGCCTCGATTGAGCCGGACCTTCTCCGTCTGATCAAGGTGCGGCTGCTCACGTATCAGGACACCAACGACGCCTGCAGGCTGGCGCTCCTAAAGTCCTTTGCCGAGGGCATCACCGAGGTGGATCTTGCCCTTGAGGAGGAGCTGCTGGCCGAATTTACACAGAGAAACATGAATTTTGCCTTTTACCGCAAGCTGGACCGGGAGCTGATCAGAAAATACCATCTCTATGACAAGATATTTCTCGAGTACCACGCGGACCCCAGAAGTCACGTCACCCTCCATTACAGCCGGGACGAGGACGGGGAGAATTTCGTGGCAGAGGACATGACAGATGTGTACTACGGCATTTTCGTGAAGCCCTTCGTCCTGTTCTTCGGCGAGAGCGTGCAGTATTACATCACCGTGGAAAAAAGCAATCAGGTGGCGGTCACGGAGAGCAGCCGGATCACGGACAGCGAGATCTATGCCGGGGAGGAGGACAGCCGCTACGGGCTGATTAACCAGATGACCATGTCAGAGACGCTGCTTGACGACGCGGCGCTCAAAAAGGGCATGGAGCAGTACGCAAAGTATGACAGTCTGACCAAAAACCTGTTTGGTCTTTTGTAGGGATAAAGAATGGAAGAACAGAGGACAGTCTACGACCTTGGAATCGACTTGAACGACGAGTTTGCCATGGTCAGTTATTTCCAATCAAATATGGAGGAGCCGGAGACGGTGAGCATGACTGCGGGGAGCGAGATCTACCAGATTCCCGCCGTGCTTGCAAAGCGGTCGAACGTGAGCGTCTGGTATTACGGCGACGAGGCCAAACGGATGGCAAAGACCAGCGAGGTGGTCTGCGTGGACGCGCTGTTAAGCCGCGCATTTCACCGCGAGGTGATTGACATTGGCGGGGAACATTACGAGGCGGTGGAGCTGTTGGCGCTCTTTCTGCGCAAGATGATTGAGCTGCCGCAGAAGCTTGGCGGAATCGGCGTCATGAACCGCCTGATCCTGACAGTGGAGCGCGTGAATGCGGAGACCATGAAGCTGTTCTGGAAGATTGCGTCCCTGCTTGGGATTCCGACGGACAAATTTCTGGTGATTGACCACAAGGAGAGCTTTTACTGCTATGCGCTCTCCCAGCAGCCGGAGCTGTGGCTTCACGATATCTTTCTCTTTGAGGCCACATCGGATGCGGTGGGCTACTATGAGTTGAAGCGCGACCGGCGCACAACCCCTCAGGTGGTGTCCATCCGCGAGAGCAAGCGGTACATGCTGGCAGGAGAGCAGAGGGATGAGCTGTTTCTTGCGATCCTGCAAAAGGCGTTCGAGGGGAAAATCATTTCCTCCGTCTATCTGGTGGGGGACGGCTTTGACGGCGACTGGATGAAGCAGTCCCTGAGCTATGTCTGCCGCGGACGGCGGGCATTCGCCGGGAAAAACCTCTTTTCCAAGGGCGCCTGCTATGCCGGAGCTGTGCGGAATGCAAGCAATTGGCCCTGCATCTACATGGGCGAGAATGAGATGAAGTTCAACTTGAGCATCAAGGTGAGGGACAAGGGAGCGATGGCCTTTTACCACCTGATCACCGCCGGACACAACTGGTTTGAGGCGAAGGGGGAGTGCGAGGTGATTTTTTCGGGGAAGGGCTCCGTGGATTTCTGGAAGCAGCTTCCCAACAGCCGCGAGGCGAAAATTGAGACCCTGCAGCTGACGGATCTTCCGGCAAGGCCGGACCGGACGACGCGCCTGCGGATTCTGGCAAAGCCGGTCTCAGACGAAAAGGTTGAGATCACAATCCGGGATCTGGGCTTCGGGGAATTTTTCCGGAGCTCGGACAAGACCTGGAAATACACAATGTCATTGTAGGAGAGAGGGTATGGGAGAACTCTTATTTTGCCATGAACCGATTGCGGCCCTGCCGTATTACGTGGAGGGTGCGGGCATCAACCTGTATTCGATGGAGGAGCTGTGCTACTATATTGCGGGCAACACCTATCTTCTGGACGAATCCTTTATGTGCGAGGAGCTGTGTACATGGGTGGAGCACCAGATGGGGCTTTATACCCTCGCCTCGCAGCTTCGCGATATCCGCAGTCTCTCACAGTTTGTGCAGGCAATTTTAGCTCACACCGGCTATTACACGCAAAAGGAAACAGAGGAGATTGTGCTCACCGTCCGGCAGATGGAGGAAAAGACGGATTTTGAGTGCCGGAAGCTTCGGGCGGACCGCCTTATGGAAAACGGGAAATATATCGGCAGTATTCATGAGTACCGCAGGCTGCTTGGCACCGAGGAGGCGAAGCGCCCGGGACAGGGACATATCGTTGGCGCAATCTGGCACAACCTCGGCACTGCCCACGCCCGCCTGTTCCTGTTTCAGGAGGCGGCGGGCTGCTACGACACGGCGTACTCCCTGACCCGCTCGGAGGACTCGTTAAGGTGCAGCCTGATGTGCCTTCTCACTCTGGGGGACGAGCGGGGCTTTGCGGAGAAGGCGCGGGCACATCAGTTGGATGAGGCAAAGGCACAGGAGTACAAAAAGGCGTTTGCCGCCGCGGAAAATGACGAGGGCATGCGGGAATTTTCCGGCAGAATGGAACAGGTCAAAAGGCTGGAGCATGAGGGGGATAGGGCGCAGGCGAAGCAGGCCGTCCGCGAGATGATATTTCAGTGGAAAGAAGATTACCGAAAGAGTTGCAGGATGTAGAGTATGGGATTGTTGAAAAGACTTTTCAGAAGAAACGATGATTACAGGAGCGCCGAATATGACGAGGAGGCGGCAGGCACCCGCTACGGGACTCTGGACGATGAAAAGCCCGCCCAGGCGGAGCCTGAAGAGCTCCGGCGGATCTGGCGGCCCGGGGACAGCCAGAAGTATGACGTGGTGGATCTGTGTGAGCAGATGATCGATATCTCAAGGGAGCTCGAGGACACACGCTCGGAGTACCAGCTTGTGACCAACTACCTCAACGATATCCAGACCATTGAGAATCTGACGAAGGAGGAGAAGGAGCCCCTCATCGACTACGCCACCAAGATGACAAGTCTGGAAAAGGCGCGCTCGGAATTTTTAAAGACCGAAAAGCGGCTCTCGGAGACCCAGTATGCCCAGCTTCAGGAGGAGGAGGACGAGCTGCCGGACGTCATCAAGCGCCTGCAGGCCAATGAAACCTATCTGGACACCATCAAAAAGGATATGAGCTATCTGGAGGGAGAGAAGCTGCAATGGTCGATGCAGCGCTCAGAGGGCAGGGCACAGATGCGGCTGATGCGCAAGTTTTCCGTTTATCTGCTTGCCATATACGCCACGCTCTCGGCACTCTTTTTGATTGTTGGAATTGCGACCGACCGCAGCCCCAGAATCCCGATGCTGGTCGGCACGGCATTGGCTGCGATTATGGGCGTTTTTATTCTGGTGCGCTATCAGGATGCCATGCGGGATGTCCGGCAGGCGGAGCTCAACAAAAACCGCGCGGTCACACTGGAAAACCGCGTGAAGATCAAATATGTAAACATCAAAAACGCAGTGGACTACGCCTGCGAGAAGTACCACACCAAGGGCTCAAGAGATCTTGCGCAGCTTTACGAGCTGTATCAGGAGGAGATGCGGGAGAGGGAGCGGCAGCGCCAGAACAACGACCGGCTCGAGGAGAGCACAAGGGCACTGATTACGTGTCTGGAGGAGCGCCATCATCTCTATGACGCAAAGGTCTGGGAAAACCACGCAAACGCAATCATAGACCCGCGGGAGATGGTCGAGCTGAAGCATGACCTCATCACGCGCAGGCAGAAGCTGCGGGAGCGGATCGAATACAACATCAATACACTTTCCAGCATGAAGAAAGAAATTTTGGGAAACCTGGACCGGCTCGGGGCAAACGGCCCGTATGTCTGGGATATCCTTCGCAAACTGGAAGACATCAGCGCGTCCTTTTAAAAAAGGGCGCGTTTTTGCACCAATTGGGATTCCTCTCATATGATATATTGTATCGAAAAAGAAAGGAATCAAGCGAATTATGATGGATTATGACATGAATAGGTCCGCCTGCTGCGGCAGCGTGTCCGAAAAACCCGAGAACACGCCGAACATTGACGATTTCCCGGTGGGCATGTGCTATGTGCCATGGCAGAAGTTCGGTCAGGTATATGATCCGAAACGCGCCCTGATGGCAGGGACGATCTTCCCGGAATTAGATAAGCCGTTCACCGGCAAATGCAAAGGGGGTAGACAGAGATGATGAATATGCAAAAAAGGTCGATGCCCGATATGCAGAGCAGAAATGACATGAGTGAAAGCATGAACAGGAACGAGCTGGACAACTGGCTGTCAATGTTAAAGTTCTGCGCAATCGACATGCTGCTCTATCTGGATACGCATCCGGATGACAGGGAGGCGCTTGCGTACTTCAACCAGTGTACCGAGTGCTACCAGTCGGCAAAGGAAACCTACGAAAAGCGGTTCGGACAGATCAACGCATTTTCCGGCGGGCCGCTGGACTGCTGGGATTGGAACGCGGCTCCGATGCCGTGGGAAGGGGGAAGATAGTCTATGTGGAGCTATGAGAAAAGGTTAGAGTATCCAATCAACATCACGACACCGAACGCAAAGCTGGCTTCCTATATCATCAGCCAGTACGGCGGTCCCGACGGGGAAATCGGCGCGTCGCTGCGCTACCTGTCCCAGCGCTACTCCGCCTACAACCCGAGGGTGGCGGGGCTTTTGACGGACATCGGAACCGAGGAGCTGGCACATCTGGAGATGGTTGCGACAATCGTGCGCCAGCTGACCAAGGGGCTCTCCGCAAAGGAGCTGGAGGCCGCGGGCTTTG
>JAFLRQ010000088.1:0-5842 GCA_022511395.1 Agathobacter sp.
GCTCATCGGCTTATTCGGATCCGACAAATCCGGCATCGCAGGCATCTCCTCCGCAACCGGCTCAGGCTCTGCCTCTATGACCGGCTCCTCCGCCATTGGCTCTGCCTCTGTGATCGGTTCCTCCGCCACATCTTCTCCCATGTTTGCAAAGAGCGCCGCGATATCGTCCGAACCCATTGCCTTTTCCGCAATCGGATCAGTCTCGCCCACTGACTCATCTTCCGCGAACGTCCCAAGATCCGCCATTGGCTCCGGCACCGGTTTCGATTCCTCGTCAAGTTTTATCAAAGCCTCAAGGTCCATCGCCGGCTCAGCCAGCGGCCGGGCTGCGGGCATCGGCTGGGATACCTGCGCCATCGGCATAGGCGCTGCAACAAACTGCGGTGCCTGCGCCATAAATTTCTGCAGCTCCATAATCGAAGAATTCAAGCGCAGCTCCATATCCTTCAGATTGACAACAAGATTCTGCCCATGCAGCTGCAATGACTTCTCGTTTAATTCATTGATCGTCTTCTGGCCTTCAACGATCGCCCTTTGACCTTCAATAAGCGCCTCGCGCTCACCGCGCAGCAGCTCCGCCAAAACATCCTGGCTCTCCCGTGAGTTATCACGGCTATCGGCAAAGCCCGATGCCAGATCGTCCAGCCGGCTTGCCAAAGCGTCCACCCGCCCCATGAGAATCTCATTCGAGCCCATGATTGCATCTGCATTCTCCTTGCTGCGGCCGATAACGACCTTTGCAACCGCCTTCTGGGCATTGATGATTTCCTCCGAGGGAATCTTGGAATTCTCCTCGAGATAAACCAGATGGTCCTCAATCTCCTCAAAATGCTTTTTCAGCAGGAGGTACGCTGCCTTTTCCGATTTAAATAGGTTCTCATACTGCTCCTCATGCCGATCATCATTCTGATCGCGCAGAGAAAAAAACGCGTCAACCACCAGATACAGGCTGATCAGCGCCAGCACCGCAAGTCCCACAATCAGGACGATCAGGTTGGACAGCTGAACCACCACATAGATTTCCGCGATCATCATCAACGCAAAGAAAATTGCTCCAAAACTTAGCTGCAGTCTTGCCTTTGAACCTTTGTTCTTCATACGTACTCCTTCCGAAAACTCCGCGTTTTCAGTGACAAAAATGTTCCGTGCGGGAATCGAACCCACAACTAGCGCTTAGGAGGCGCTTATTATATCCATTTAACTAACGGAACTCATTTACTGCAAACAGAGACGACCCTGCAGCCAAACGCTGCCTTTAAAGCGTCTGCCGATGTCCGGCTCACCCAGCAGATCATTTGCATTGATACATATATGAAAAATTATATCATTACATGACACCTTAAGTCCATACATTTTTTCATGAGTTACGGAATTTTCCAGACATGCGAAGTCCAAAATCTCCCCCAGGATGCTGTAATGGTCGCTCTCGATGCCATACGGCATAAAAGTAGACTTGACGATGGTCAAAATATCCTCGTTCGCAATGCGCTGCGAGAGGATTGCATAGGTGTCCATGTCTCCCAGCGTCAAATTCTCGATGGCCTCCTCATCACCCTCGCGGGCCTGCGCAATCAACTGGGTGCGCACTTCGCTGCTCTGTACATTCGCCTTTTCCCCGCCCACACTGTCACGAATCGGGAAGAGAATCTTTCCGTCCACAGACAATCCTGCCAGCATGGCACCGCAGCTCACGCCTGAGCCCCGCCGACCGAACTCCGAGAGATACTCCGCCACATTCTGCAGATAAAAAATCAGGGTCACTCCGAGATTCAGCTCATCGCAGACTCCGGCATAGGACTCCTTCTCCGCGTGTTTTTCCACATCGATCTGCTCTCTGGTCGTAATACTTGTACCCAGCATGTATGGATAGTAGTAATCCATCTCAAAGGTCCCGTCCTCCCGGTAGGTTCCCCGCACCGTAATGCCCACTTCGGGCGCAAAATTCTTGGAAAGCTCCGCGAACTCATTACCCTCCGAATCCCTTGTGGCACAAACCAGCTCCGGGGCATCCATGATCTCCCGCAGCACAGTCTCCATATCCTTTTTTGTGATCTCGGAAAAGCCGATGCTCCGCAAAAACTTGTGCATATCCTGTCCTTCCTATTTAGCCTTGTTCGATTCCTTCGCCATGCGCAGGGCCTCCTGCTCCTCCTCCGCCAGCGTGATCACCGAATTTCCGCCCACGATTTCCTTGACATATGTGTAGCAGCCCTCACGGCTGTGCACCGCGTTCAGCACAAAACCGTCCTCCGACTCGTTCAGCAGCGCCAGCGAAAAGCTGAGCTTGCCGCCCATCTGGTCAAAAGCGTCATACTTCACAAGGCCGACCTTTTGAAACGTAAATTTCATATTGGCAAACAAGGTTTTGATGCTCTGCTCATTCGCCTCGTTGGCGCTCAGCAGCTTATCTACCTGCTGCAGGCGCGCAATCAGCGTGTCCTCCAGCGACTTTGCGGATTTGCCGCTCATAAAAGATTTGTACTTTTTCTTGAGCTTGTTCGTCTGCGTCATATTCACAATCACAAGAATCAGCAGAATCAGACAAAACACCGCCAGCCCGATAATGATGTAATCGCTGTCAAATCCCAATAATTCTGATATCATAGCATTCTCCTAAGGTATATTTCGTCTATTCGGGGGCATATCTCAATAGCACTTTTTCCTAAAATTATCGCTGCACAGTGCGCAAAAGGTCAATAATCCGATCCAGCTCGTCCTGCGAATAGTACTCAATCTCGAGCCTGCCCTGCTTTTCATCCTTGTGGTTGATGCTCACCTTCGTGCCGAGAATCCGTTTCATCTGCTCCTCCAGATCCTGATACACCGCCAAAAGCTGGGGATCCAGCGCCTTCTTCTCGTCCGGCTTTGCCTTCTTCTCAGTCTGGAGATTCTTGACCAGCCGCTCCGCGTCGCGCACGCTTAATTTCTCGTCGAAAATCTTCTCCGCCAGCATGATCTGCTGCTCTTCGTCCTCAACGCTGATGAGCGGGCGCACATGCCCGGTGGTCAGCTTGTCATCGATCACCATCTGCTGCACCTTTTCGGAGAGCTTCAAGAGACGCATGGAATTGGTGATGGTCGTGCGGCTCTTGGAAACCCGGTCCGCCACCTCGTCCTGCTTCAGATTGAACTCGGTCAAAAGGCGCTTGTAGGCGAGAGCCTCCTCAATCGGATTTAAGTCCTCCCTCTGGATGTTCTCAATCAGGGAGATCTCCATGATCTCCTGCTCGGTCAGCTTTTTGATAATGACCGGAAGCTGCTTGATCCCGGCCTTTTTCGCCGCGCGCCAGCGGCGCTCGCCCGCAATGATCTCGTAGTAATCGTCGCGCTCCTGCACCAAAAGCGGCTGCAGGACGCCAAACTGCTTAATGGAATCCGCCAGATCGTTCAGCGCGTCCTCATCAAACTTTTTCCGGGGCTGGTCACGGTTCGGCTCCACCTTGTTGATATCCATCATCACCGCGTCCGCCGCGTGCTCGCTGACCGGCTTTGCCGCCTCCTGCGGAGCCGCCTGCGCCGGCTTCGCATCCGCTGCCTTCGGCGCGATCAGCGAATCCAGGCCTTTTCCCAATCCTTTTTTTGCTGCCATGTCTTTTCCCCCTTTACAGACCCTTCCTGTCAATGATTTCCTGCGCCAGCTTCCGATAGCTCTCCGCACCCGCCGACTTGGAATCATACATATTGATCGGCATTCCGTAAGAAGGAGCCTCCGCAAGGCGGATGTTGCGGGGGATCATCGTGTCGTAAATCTTTGCGTCCAGATTCTCTTTCACGCTGTCCACCACCTGATTGGACAGATTCGTGCGCACATCGTACATCGTGAACACGACACCCTCTATCTGCAGCTTGCTGTTTAAGCGCTCCTGCACCAGATTGATGGTATGTATCAGCTGGCTGAGTCCCTCCAGCGCGTAGTATTCACACTGAATCGGCACCAGCACAGTGTCCGCTGTGGTCATAGCGTTGACCGTCAGCATATTTAAGGACGGCGGACAGTCAATAATGATGAAATCAAAGTCATCCCGGACATAATCCACCGCGGTTTTCATAATGTATTCCTTGTCGTTGATGCCGAGAAGCTCAATCTCCGCACCGGCAAGATTGACATTTGAGGCAATCAGCTTCAGCCCGTCCACAACGGTGTTCTGCATACTCTCGTTGATTGTGCACTCGTCCAGCATCAGCTCGTACACCGTATTCTCCAGTTCATTTTTATCGACACCAAGGCCGCTCGTCATATTTCCCTGCGGGTCCAGATCAATCGCCAACACCTGTTTCCCGCATTCCGCAAGACAAGACGCCAGATTAATCGCCGTGGTCGTCTTGCCGACGCCGCCCTTCTGATTCGCAATCGCGATAATTCTTCCCATGTTGCTTCTGTTCCTTTCCTCATCCCTGCTTTTACTATAACACATCTTTCCTCGAAGGGAAACTTATTTCTCACTCATTATGAAAGTATTCCGCCAAAACGTCAAGTATCATTTCAAGATCGCAGCCGCAGAACCAGGCAAAAAAGAACCGCCCGAAACCCATGTCTCAGGCGGAACTCTTCTTATTTATAATACCACTGTCAAAACCTTTTTTATAGAACCAGCTCATCCAGCTTCCGGAACTGCCCATCCATATCGTAGGAGCGCAGCTGATAGGTGTCATCCCATTGATTCAGCAGATAGAAGCGCTGTCCGGCGTACAATCCGCGAATGGTGGAACCATCCCAGCATTTTTCGGGATCCGCCGACTCATGAAACAGACGGACAAACCTTCCATCCTGCCAGCTATAAAGCTGATAACCCATGGAGTACTCATCGTCCTCCCAGCTCACCGCCTCAAAACCGATCAGGTTTTTGCCCGCATCCGCAAGGACGCTCTTGTAGTAATCCGCTGCGACCGTGTAGCTTGCCCCCTCCGGCATGACCGTATCCAGAACCTTCAGGTTCACCGGATCGGAGATGTCAAACATCACAAGCTTGACGCCCAGCCTCGCGCTTGTCTCCGGATCCGTCTCATAGCCGATGCCCAGCAGCAACCCGTCCCCGTATGGGTGCAGATAGTCCGAGAACCCGGTAATTTCAAGCTGGCCCAGCATTTTTGGATTGCACGGATCAGAGATATCCACCGCAAAAAGCGGGTCCGTGTTATGGTAGGTGATAAAATACGCCACATTCCCGAGATAGCGCGCCGCGTAAATTTCCTCACCTCTTGCAATATTTTCCAGAGAGCCCATCTCCTTCAGATTCTCATCCAGCAGATACAGGCGGTTCTCAGAATTCTCCGACCACTCGGTCGTCAGCACGCGCAGGATTCCGCTGCCCTCCGAGATCGCAAACGTATCCTGAATGGTTCCCCGCACAGTCACGGCGCCCACGCCGTTTAAGAGCCCGTCCTTGTAAGAGAACTTCGCAATGTCCGTATAGCTCTTGCTCCCATTGTCCGTCCATGTCCAATTGTCCGAGTAAAGATAAATCGCCTCGGTGCTCATGTAGATCTGCGCCCAGCTGTTCATAAGAACCATGTAGTCCACAACGGAGTCCGGCGCATGTACATTTACGGAGGAAATAATCAGCTGGCTCTCCGCGTCGTCCCTCACATAGATGCAGTCCGGCTCCGCCAAATTGCCGTCGATGCAGGGAATCATTTCCTCCACAGTCAGTCCGCTCTCCGAAGACGCTGCCGTATCCTGCCGCCCGTCTGACTCCGTCCCCGAAATATTCGACAGCACCACCTCATCCTTCGAGATATAATCAATGGGGAGAATGTGGTAATAGCGGGAATCCTTCCGGCTGAACAGGTAGATATAATCGCCTGCCTTGCGCGAGCTGTAATAACTGCCGTCCTGGCTCAC
>JAFLRQ010000088.1:5942-7870 GCA_022511395.1 Agathobacter sp.
ATATGGACCTCTTCGCCGCTCTGCACATAGAGATAGTTTCCGTCGTTTTTGATGAAATCGCTCTCGTCCACGCCGTCCACCTGCAGGTTAGTCTTGGAGTAATCCGCATCATCTCGGCTATTTTGGTCGGAAACGGCATTTTCTTTTTCCGCAAGATCCGATGCCTGCAGTACCCCTACTTCCATCGGAGCAGAGCTGCCGGACAAGGCAGTCTCCGCCTCGTCTACGACAAACCAGCCGTCGGCCATACCCTCATCTGTGGCGAAGTACCGATAAAACCTGCTGTTCTCCAGCGCGGCGAGCACCTCCTGATAGTCGGAGGCAAGCCGATAATCTCCCACGATCTCTTTCTTCTGCGGGATCACCTGCACGCCAGGTCCGTCTGCCGCCGCATCGTCTATGCCCTGCCCTTGCTCGCGGCCTGCGAAATCGTTAGGGATCATCCAGCATCCCTCGTCCGGCGTCCCGTAAATCCCTGCTACTCCGCCCATTGCGGCCACCAGCGCCACCACCGCCGCCGCGTTCGCCAGCCGGCGCATTGGCGGGATTCTTCGCGCCTGTTTCCCTCCGGCGCGCAGCCGCGCCTTCACCGCCTCCGGCTCTAAAGAGGCCGGAACGCGGATATCCTCGGATGTCTCTTCAATTCGTCTCAATAGCTCCTCCATCTGCAGCTCTTCTGCATTGATTCCCTGATCTTTTCTCTTTTCTTCCATAATAGATCCCTCATCTATCCAATCAACTACTTTCTTTTTACGAAGGGCTTGGCGCCTGCAGCTGGCAGCCCATCCTCTTGAGGGCGCGGCTCTCGCGGGAACGCACCGTATTTTCATTCATTCCCAGCGCCTCGGCGATCTCCCTCGTCCGATAGCCGAAAAAAACGTGCAGTCCCACAATTCGCCTGTCCTCCTCCGGCAGCTGCAAAAACGCCTGTCGCACCTGCATGGATTCCTCGCGTTCGTCATTCCACCAGCCGCCCGGCGGCCCTGCCGCCTCCAGCAGCTCCTCGGTGAGCTCTCCGCCCTGACGGTAATATTCCCTCATCCGCTGATTGCACTTGTTCGCCACGATCCGATACATCCAGCTCACAAAGGACTCCTCCTTTTTCAACTGCCCAATCGTGGCAAAGGCGTCCGCCACCGCCTCACTGACGGCGTCCTCTGCGTCCGCCGGCCGCTTTAAGGTATACAGCGCATAGGCGTACAATTTCTTGTAAATCTGCGCGTACAGCTCACCAAATGCGTCCACGTCTCCCCGTTTTGCCCTTTTTACCAATAACCGCTCTTCCATAAACCTTTCCCGTCCCGGGCGTCCCCGGAAATCAATTCGATACTACCTCAAATTCCTGGCTCATCGTGTACCCCGTATAGCCTGCTGTCCCGGACTGACTCACGTTTTTTACAATCCGGTAGGTTCCCGGCTCCAGACTGCCGTAGAGCCAGTTCCAGTTCACTTCCCAGTCCCTGCTCTCTCCGGCCGCCACCGGATAGCCGATCAAGTCGAACACGTACTCTCCCTCCAGGACAATGTACACCGGACGCCACTCCAAGGTCTCCGCATCCAGACGCTCCAAAATGTAGCCTTCCCCAAACGTCAGCTCCTCTTTGCTGCCATTCTGAAAAACCACGGTGCATCCGTCCGCCGTCACATCCGATACCGACATCGTGACACCCTCCAGATTGTTCTCATTGTACGCGAACACGCGCCACTGGTCATCCAGAAAAATCTCGATCCGATTCGCGCGGGTTCCGTACTGATAGCCAATGTCCGCGCCGAAGTTCGACTGGCCGTCCTCCGTCGGTGTTTCCCCGTCGGTGGTCGAGGTAATCTTGCCATCCATCATCCCGCACCGCAGCATGGAATTCGTCTCCCCGGTCTCCACGTAAAGCTTTCCGTCCCGCATCACCATGCGTTTCCAACCTGCGCCCGAA
>JAFLRQ010000089.1 GCA_022511395.1 Agathobacter sp.
TCCTCTATGATCAGGATTGTCTTGTTCATGATGGCCCGCCTCCCCGATTCCTGAATACTTATTCAGATATACCACACATCCGTTTAAAACACAATATTGAGATTTAGTCATTGACGAATGCCTGCAATCGAGTAAAATAATATGATATCAGGGAATTGCGCAGCCATGGAGCAATCCGTTGGTATCATATAGTTGAATGCTCTGACAGAAAGGATAAAAACCCATGAAATTGCAGACGGCAGGATTTATCGGACTGGGCCTGATTGGAGGCTCCATCGCAAAGAAAATGAAGGCCAACGATCCGTCCATCCGAATATTGGCAAACGCGCACCGCGAGCACACGGTGGAGGAGGCCCACCGGGAGGGAATCATCGAAAACTGCGGGATTCTTCCGCTCTCCGCCTTTGGGGAGTGCGACTGCATTTTTCTGTGCGCCCCGGTGCACCGCAATATCGACTATCTGAGGGAATTAAAAGACGTGATCCGGCCGGACTGCCTGATCACGGATGTGGGCAGCACCAAGACGGAAATCCATGAGGAGGTGATCCGCCTCGGTCTGGAGAAAAATTTTATCGGCGGGCATCCGATGACCGGCTCCGAGAAAACGGGAATCGCCAACGCCGACCCGCAGCTTTTGGAGAACGCCTACTACATCATCACTCCCACCGCGGCCACCGCGGACGAAACCGTGGCGCAGTTCCGCCGTTTCGTGGTGTCGCTTGGCTCCATCCCGCTGATCCTCGATTATAAGACCCACGATTACTCCACTGCCGCCATCAGCCATCTGCCCCACATGATCGCCTTTTCTCTGGTGAATCTGGTGCAGAATATCGACGACAAGAATGAGACCATGAAAACCATCGCAGCGGGAGGCTTTAAGGATCTGACCCGGATTGCCTCATCTTCCCCGGAGATGTGGGAAAATATCTGTGCCTCGAACCGGGAGTGCATTCTCTCCCTCATCGACCAGTATATCAATTCCCTGCAGGGACTCCGCAGCTATATCGACGACTCCGACCGGAATGCGCTTCTCGACTACTTTGGCCGCGTCAAGGAGTACCGGGATTCCTTTCCGGTGCGCAGCGTCCGCTCTCCCGACCGTTTCTACGAGGTGTTCCTGGATCTGGCGGATGAAGCGGGCGGAATCGCAACGGTTGCAGGCATTCTCGCTGCGAAAGCCATCAACATCAAGAATATCGGCATTGTGAACAACCGGGAGTTCGCCTCCGGGGTACTGCGCATTGAATTCGGGGACGACGACTCCCTAAACCGCGCCGCGGAGCTTTTATCCCAGCGGGGCTATGTGCTCCACCGGCGCTAGTGCGCCGGCATGCCCGCCCCCAGAAATTCCATCCACACTGCCCGAAGAAAGGTCGGATAATCCCAGGCGTGAATATCCTCAGATGCACAGATGTTGCAGGTGTAAAGCACCTGCCCGCCGAGCACATACCTCACCTGCCCCATCACATCCCCCTGCTTCACCGGCAGTGTCGCGTGTTTCACATACGTTTTTTCCATGCGTGCCTCGTCCCAGTCAGCTTTCAAAAAAGTCAGGGTTTCGGGGCCATTGTCTATGTATAGGTTCAAAGAAGCGCGCTTTCCCCACTCCGGGAGCACGCCCCGCTTATAGCCGCTTCCCACCTGAATTCCCGGCACATCCAGCGCGGACGAATCGACCGTGTACAGACTGTAATGCTCCATCCCGTAGCCGAACAGCTTTTTGGCGTCCGCCCACTTGTAATTCTTGTTGTTCGGCCACCCGCACGCCAAAAGCGCAATGCAGTAGCGCCTGCCGCCCTCCTCAAGCGCCGCCACATAACAGTAGCCCGCCTTGGAGGTGTATCCGGTCTTTCCGGTGATCACCTGATCCATCATATACAGAAGATTGTTGTGATTATTCAGGCTGTAGGTTCTTCCGCCTGCCCCCTGAAACGTGTGGGATTTTTTCTGGGTCAGCGCCAGAAATGTCTCGCTTGCCTCGGACTCCCACGCGCAGTACTGCATGATCCGGCACAGATCATATGCCGTCGTGTGGTGCTCACCACCCTCATCCTCTGCATCCAGACCGTTCGGCGTGACAAAATGCGTATCTACACAGCCAAGCTGCTCAGCTTTTTCGTTCATCATCCTCGCGAATTCTTCCACCGATCCCGCCACGTGCTCGGCAATCGCCACTGCGCAGTCATTGTAGGATTCCAGCATCAGCCCGTACAAAAGATCCATAAAGCGGAACTCGTCACCCGCTTTCATGCCAAGATGCACCTTCGGCTGCGCCGCGGCCTTCGCACTCACAGTCACCAGATCGTTGCCGCAGCCGCTCTCCAGCGCCAAAATACATGTCATGATCTTGGTAGTGCTTGCGTTTGCCATGGGATCTGCCTGCGCTTTCCCATACAGAAGACGGCCGCTGCTGCCGTCTGTCAGCGCGCAGGATTTCGCGTACAGCTGATTCTCGGGCAGTTCAATCCTTTGTCCCCCGGATTCTGCCCCCTCCCGCTCAAAATAAACGGGGGAGCCTCCCCCCGCAGCATTTGCCTGCATCTCTCCCTGTGACAGCATCACAAGGCACGCAGTCATCAGTACAAAAGCGGCTATCCGCCTGTATAAACGGTTTCTTTTCCCCATACAAATCCATATACCTTCATTATTTATTTCATGTATATGTCTTTTTGATGGATTTATGAATGATATTACGGCCGCACCTGGCCGTTTCCGTAGATGATGTACTTATAGCTGGTCAGCGCCTCAAGCCCCATGGGGCCGCGCGCATGCAGCTTCTGCGTGCTGATCCCGATCTCTGCCCCAAAGCCGAACTCTCCTCCGTCCGAAAACCGCGTGGAGGCGTTGACATACACGCAGGCGGCATCCACTTCGTCCAGAAATTTCTGCGCATGATCATAGTCCCGGGTGACAATGGTCTCCGAGTGAAAGGTGTTGTACCGGTTGATGTGGGCGATGGCCTCCTCCAGCGAATCCACCGTTTTTACCGAGAGAATATAGTCCAGATACTCTCTGCCCCAATCCTCCTCATCGGCGTGCTTCACCAGACTCTTTTCCCCGCCGAGGCTTTCCACGGCGGCGGCATCCCCGCGCAGTTCCACGGAATATTCCTGCAGCGCCTCGTACAGCTTCGGCAAAAACTCCTTTTCCACGGCGCGGTGCACGACAACGGACTCGCAGGCATTGCAGACGCCGATCCGCTGTGTCTTGGCATTTTTGATGATCGTTACCGCCATGTCAAGATCCGCGCAATCGTCCACATATACATGGCAGTTTCCGGTTCCGGTCTCAATCACCGGAATCGTGGCGTTTTCCACCACACTCTGGATCAGGCCGCTGCCGCCCCTCGGAATCAGAAGGTCCACGTACTCCTTCATCCGCATGAAACGGCCGGTGGTCTCCCGGTCCGTGGACTCAATCAGGGACAGGGCTGACACAGGAATATCATTTTTCACCAGCGCTGTCCGCATCGCCTTCACAATTGCAGTGTTGGAGTCAATGGCATCGCTCCCGCCCTTTAAAATCACACAGTTTCCGGCCTTAAAGCACAGTCCGAAGGCATCCGCAGTGACATTTGGGCGCGCCTCATAGATCATGCCGATCACGCCGATTGACACACGCCGCTTTCCGATCAGCAGGCCGTTTGGCCGTTTTTTCATGGAGAGAACCTCCCCGACAGGGTCGTCCAGCGATGCAATCTGCCTCAGCCCGTCCGCCATCCCTGCAATCCGCTCATGGGTCAAGCGCAGGCGATCCTGCAGTCCCTCCGGCATATTGTTTGCCTTTGCCCGTTCCATATCCAGGGCATTCGCCGCCAGAATCTCCTTCTCATGCTCCGTCAGCGCATCCGCCGCCGCCAGAAGCGTGCGGTTTTTCACCTCTGTCCCCAGCGTGCCGACACGTATTCTCGCTTCGTGTGCCTGCCGGCACAGCTCCTCTAATTCCATATGCCATCCTCCATTCATTCACAACCGCCCCTTTTGCCTGTACGAAAATTTATTGGCTCCGAAGCGTCTCCCTCTCCGTGACAATCCACGCCATGGGTCTGTCACAGGGCTCCGCCGGAACCGCGTCCACAAGCTGCGCGTCAAAGCAGATCCCAACCGGAATAAGCTCCTCGTGCGCCGCCAGATACCGGTCATAATAACCTTTGCCGTATCCGATGCGCGCACCCGCCCTTGCAAACGCAACGCCCGGTACAAGGATCGGTGCCTCAGAAGCGCTTCCGTTCCATATCCGTCCGGCATACACCTCTCCGCAGTCTTCCTCGGGCGCACCTCTCTGCTCGTCACCGACAATCCGAGGCTCCCGCACACCGAAGGCTCCCGGACAGAGCTGGCGTTCCGAGTCCACCTGGAAAAAATCCATGGTATCCCCCTGCACCTTCGGAAAAAACAAACACTTTCCGTCCGCGCGCGCCCTCTCGCAGAACGCGGACAAATCCACCTCACTCCGAATTGCCGAGTACACCAGTATCTCCCCGGCCTTTTCATACCACAGGCTCGAAACCAGCCTCTTTGCCACCTCGCCTGACGCCATGCGGCGGTACTCCCCCGGGAGTTCGTCCCGCAGACGCTTCATCCTCTCACGAAGTCGGTGTTTTTCGCTGTTTTCCATATTTTTCACCCAGATTCTCCACCGTGCCGTCCGGATTGACCACGTCAATATTGTCAAGCTGGCTCTTGAGATTTCCGCGGACGGCGGCAATATATTCCTTGCGCAGCAAATCCTGCTCCTTCTTCTCGTCCTCGGTCAGCCCCTCCGCCTTTGATTTGCGGTAGAGCGCGTTGATCCGGTCAATCTTCTCCTGAGTAATCGCCATAGAAAGCTCCTTTCCCCATCGTCAGCCGATGGACTCTGTGACGTAGGACGCAAGATCAAACTCCGGATTTTTGTTGGCTTTAAAGAGCGTGCCAACATAATTGCCCGAGGAAATGTCCAGACTTGCGCGCACATCCGCGGCGTTTGCGATGATCATGTCCGCGCCGGAGTATGTTGCAATCCGCGCCGCCGTCAGCTTTGTGGCCATCCCCCCGGTTCCGACGCTGCTCCCCGTGGACTCCTTCGCCATACCGAAGATGCTGTCATCCAGCTCCTCCACCACAGAGATCAGCTCTGCGTCGGGATTTGCGCGAGGGTCGTCCGTGTAGAGGCCGTCGGTGTCGGACAACAGGATCAAGAGATCCGCTCCCACCAGAGCAGCCACCAGGGCGGACAACGTGTCGTTGTCGCCAAACTTCATCTTCACATTGGAGGTGTCATTGTCCACAAACTGCATCTCGTAGGTGCTGACCGAGTCGTTCTCATTCACAACCGGGATCACGCCGAGCCGGAACAGCTCCAGAAATGTGTTCCTCGCATTCTCCCGGGACACCGGGTTTACCATCGTGTTTTTCGTCAAAAGCACCTGCCCCGCCGTGTGATTGTACTCCGCAAACAGCTTCTGGTAGGTCATCATCAGACGCCCCTGCCCGACCGCCGCGCAGGCCTGTTTCAGCGAGGTCGCCTTCGGGCGCTCCTGTATCCCAAGTGCCGCCCGCCCCACAGCGATGGCTCCGGAGCTCACCAGACACACATCGATCCCCTGATTGCGCAGATCACAGATGCTCCGCACCAGATGTTCCATCTTGCCCAGATTCTGCCGCCCGGTCTCCGGGTGGGTCAGGGAGGAAGAACCGATTTTAATTACCACACGCCTGTATTGTTTTACATCATCCGACATCAGATTTATTTCTCCTCTTCTCTTGTATTGCGGGTGCTGCATTTCACGCATAGTGCCAGTATAGCATATATATTAAAAAAAAGCCACAGACAATTGCTTTCGGAGCAGGCAGGCTCAAATTTGCGCGGAGTGCGGCATGACACTTGCTAAGATGGGGATGAAATGCTATACTGAACGGCAGATAAATCGACCGCTATCACAAGATGCGAGCGGCAGAGAGAGGAGCGCACAATGCGGCGGATCAGGGGAACCAACCGAACAGCAATCACGGCACAGGTTCTCGCAGTCTGCCTTTTTGTTATGCTTTGCTCCGGCTGTGCCGGCTCACCGAAAAAGGTATCCAAATCCGGCTTTTATTTTGACACCATCATCACAGTCACGCTCTACGGCACAGAGGACGGCACGTACATCGACCACTGCTTTGCACTGGCATCGGAGTACGAGCACAAGCTCTCAAACACTCTCCCGGACAGCGAAATCACCAATATCAACGAGCATGCCGGGCAATTTGTGACGGTCAGCAGTGACACGTTGGAGCTCATTCAGGCGGGAATGCATTACGGCGAACTCAGCGGCGGAAAATTCGATATCACAATAGGAAAGCTCTCCGGTCTGTGGAATATCTCAGAGATTGCGAAGAACTCGCAGGACGATGACAACAAAGCCGCCCCTTCCGTTCTCCCGAATGCCGGGGATGTGGAAGAGGCGCTCTCTCACGTGGACTATCAAAACATCATCATTGAGCAGAATCAGGTCATGCTCGCCGATCCCGGCGCCGCCATTGATCTGGGCGGCATCGCCAAGGGCTACATTGCGGACCGGATGCGGGAATACCTGCGCGGCGAAGGGATTACCGCCGGCATCATCAATCTCGGCGGCAATGTCCTGACACTGGGGGAAAAGGCAGACCATGCGACATATTCCATCGGCATCCAGAAGCCCTTCGCAGACAGCGGCGAGCTTCTCGGCGTGATTAAGGTAAAGGATGCCTCTGTGGTGTCCTCCGGCGTCTACGAGCGGTATTTCCGGGTGGACGGCAAGCTCTACCACCACATCCTAGATACCGGCACCGGCTATCCCGCGGAAAACGACCTCACTCAGGTCACCATCATAAGCCCATACTCCATAGACGGCGATGCCCTGAGCACCACCTGCTTTGTCCTCGGCCTTGCCGACGGGATGGCGCTGGTCGAATCCATGGACGGCATCGAGGCGATCTTTGTGACAGAGGACGGCCAGCTGCACTTTACCTCCGGCTTTGGCGGCGAATTAACCTTCGAGTGATTCCGCCTCCGCTTTCCGCTTGTGCATGACCACCCAAAAGTTGTCCTCTCTCTCGATCGCCGCTGCGACGGCGGTGACCAGGTCATCTGCCCCGGCTTCGGGATTTTTCAGCAGCTCCTCCTCCATAATCTCTATAGTCTTGACCATATAGCACAGACCGTCTCCCCTCTTGAGAAGTCCGACCATAACCTTCTGCAGCAGAGCATAGGAGATCTTCTCCGGGACAACATGCTCTATGAGTGCCGGATAGTCCACTGCCAGATTATCCACAATGCATTTGACCATATCCCGGTTTAAAATATAGTCGTAGTTATTCCTCACCGCACACGCCATCTTTTCTATTATATACCGGCCCGTCTGTTCATCAACCGACTCAAGCACTTCCTGGTAAATCACCCTGTGATAGGACAGGATCATAAATTCCTTCGGCTCCAGATTCAACTGATCGTATATGCGGACCAGGGGCAGCCAGAATCCCTCTCTTCCCAGCTGCATCCTCTGTTCATCCATATAATCCATGTAAGGCTGTTTCATAAAGACCTCCGCCATCAGCTCCTCCCCAAAACAGATCGCTATCGGCTGCTCTGCCGTCCGCAATTCCGCTCCAAGCCGCTCGAAGGTCATGTTCTTGTCCCTCCAGTTCGTATTCAGTATTCCGTTTGCATCCAGCGATAAAATCGTACACAGCTTTGAGAAAGTGTCGAGATCCGGCAAACACTGGTTCCGCTCCCACTTGGAGATTGCCTGAGGCGTGACGCCCAGCTTTTCTGACAGCTCCTCCTGTGTCATGTTCATCACCTGTCGATTGTACGCAATAT
>JAFLRQ010000009.1 GCA_022511395.1 Agathobacter sp.
ACCTGCTTTGGAATCGGATACTCTTTTGGTAAAGATAGTAACAAGACACAGAAATAGCCGCCCTCCCGTGACAAGGTAAGCGGCTATTGCTGTAAACTTATGAAACGGGCTAACCGTCTATCGGTAGCTCCTATGGGACACCTGTTACCAGCAGGTGTCCTTCTTTATGTTCAACATACCACAATCTGTGCAGAGTTTCAAGTGCTTTTTTCTATGACGGCATCCTGTGAAACTTCTCAGCCGAGCACTGTCGGCACAAGCTCCGGCAGCTTGGCAAGGGTTTCGATCCTTGGAACTGCGGCATCAATCGTCCCAAAGCCGTATGCCGCGTGAATGAATTTCACGCCCGCCGCCATGCTGGAATCGTAATCCCCCTGAATGTCTCCCACATACACCGCGTCATCCAGATGGTTTCGCTCACACAGAATCCGAATGTTGTCTGCCTTCGGCCTTCCGTTGTCCCCGTAGCACTGGAAATCCTCAATTCTGCTGCGCAGATCGTAGTGATCCAAAAACGCCTCAATGTAACCGGACTGGCAGTTGCTCACGATATAGAGATGATAGGATTCCCGCAAGGTATCCAGCGTCTCCCGCAGCTTCGGGTAGAGCATGCCGCCGTGCTCGCGCAGGTAATCGTTCTCCACCCGGCAGCAGACATCTAAAATCTCCTTCTGCCGCTCCCCCTGTACATCCGAAAAAAGAAGCCGGGCAATGTCCTCCATGGTCTTTCCCATCACACGGTACATATCATCCGCGTTGAGGGGGGCGCGCTCGTATTTGCACTGCCTCATCGCAAGATTCCATGCCGCCGCCACTTCCTTTGCGCTGTCCCACAGCGTCCCGTCCATGTCAAAAATAACACCTTGTTTCATGTCAGGTCACGCCTCGTCAATCGCCTTGCCGATGTCGCGGCGCATATACTTGTTGGAAAAGTCCACCCACTCCGTGGCCTGGTAAGCCTTGGTGCGCGCCTCCTTCAGGCTGTCTCCCACCGCAGTGATGCCAAGCACGCGCCCGCCGTTTGTGACAATCCGTCCGGCATCATCAAACTTTGTCCCCGCGTGGAAACAGTAATAATCGTCTTTTCCCTCAAAATTCTCAAAGCCCGTGATCGGGAACCCTTTCTCGTAGGCAAGCGGATATCCGTCCGATGCCAGCACCACGCACACCGCGGCATTGTCCTCAAACTGCAGGTCGATGGCATCCAGCGTTCCGTCCACGCATGCCTCCATCACCTCAATCATATCATTCTTCATCCGCGGCAGCACCACCTGCGTCTCCGGGTCTCCAAACCGCGCATTGAACTCAAGCACCTTCGGCCCTTCCTCCGTCAGCATCAGCCCAAAGAAAATGACTCCGACAAACGGCCTGCCCTCCGCCGCCATTGCGTCCACGGTCGGCTGATAGATGGTTTTCCGGCACAGCTCATCGATCTCCTTCGTATAGAACGGACTCGGAGAAAAGGTCCCCATGCCGCCGGTATTTAAGCCCTCGTCCCCGTCTTTTGCGCGCTTGTGATCCTGCGCGGAGGTCATGATTCGGATGTTCTTCCCGTCCACAAAGGAGAGCACAGATACCTCTGGCCCCGTCATAAACTCCTCAATGACCATGGTGTTTCCGGCATCGCCAAACTTCTTCTCCTCCATGATCTCCGCGACGCCCGCCCGCGCCTCCTCCAGCGTATTGCAGATCAGCACGCCCTTGCCCAGCGCCAGTCCGTCCGCCTTTAAGACAATGGGCATTTTTGCCGTCTCCAGATAGCGCAGCGCCTCCTTGGGATCCGTAAAATTCTCGTAAGCCGCGGTGGGAATGTGGTACTTCTTCATGAGATCCTTGGAAAATGCCTTGGAGCCCTCAAGGATCGCCGCATTTTTCCGCGGCCCGAACACGCGGATTCCCTCCGCCTCGAACACATCCACAATCCCGCCCACCAGCGGATCATCCATTCCGATAATGACGAAGTCGATCTCTTTTTCTTTCGCGAATGCCACCAGCTTGTCAAACTCCATCGCGCCGATCGGCACGCACTCCGCAAGCGCGGCAATGCCGGCGTTTCCCGGCGCGCAGTAGATTTTGTCCACCTTGGCGCTCTTTGCGGCGCTCGTCACAATGGCGTGCTCCCTGCCGCCGCTGCCAACCACTAATATCTTCATAACCCAGCTCCTTATTCTTCAATCCTCACAAACCCGTCCGCCACGGACACTTTTCCCTTTGCAATCAGATCAATCGCCCGGGGCAGAAGCTCCCACTCAGCCTGTTCCATGACCCTGCGCTGCAGCACCTCAGGCGTGTCGTCCTCCTGCACATCCACTGCCTTCTGGAAAATGATGGGACCGGTGTCCGTGCCCTCATCGACAAAATGAACCGTCGCTCCTGTGACCTTCACCCCTCTCTCCAGCACCGCCTCATGTACCTTGAGACCGTAGAATCCCTTTCCGCAGAAGGAAGGGATCAGCGAGGGGTGGATGTTGATAATCCGGTTTCTGTACCTGCGGATCATCTCCTCCGGCAGCACCACCAGAAAACCGGCCAGCACTACCAGATCCACCGCGTAGGAATCCAGCTTTTCCAGAAACGCCTCGTTGAATTCCGCCCTGCTCTCATAGTCCTTCGGGCTGATGCAGACCGCCGGAATTCCGTGGGATTTCGCCCGCTCCAAGGCGTAGGCATCGCGCTTGTTGCTGATCACTGCCTCAATGGAGGTATCCGCAATCTTCCCGCTGTCAATGGCGTCCATAATCGCCTGAAGGTTTGTCCCCCCGCCGGAGACACACACCGCTATTTTCAGCATAATGTCACGCCTTTCTCACCGTCTGTGATTTTGCCCACCACATAGGGGATATCGCCCGCCGCCCGGATCGCCTCAAGCGTCCGGTCAACATCCGCTTCATCCACCGCCAGCACCATGCCAAGCCCCATGTTGTATGTATTGTACATCACCTGCTCCTCCACCTGGCCCTCCCGCGCCATCATGGGGAAAATCGCAGGGATTGGATAGCTGTTTTTCTCAATCACGGCATGCTTGCCCTCCGGGAGCATCCGGGGAATATTCTCATAAAATCCGCCGCCCGTGATGTGGCTGCACGCCTTGACGCGCACTCCTGCCTCCCGGATTGAGCGCAGCGCCTTCACATAAATCCGGGTCGGAACCAAAAGCGCCTCTCCCAGCGTAGAGCCCAGCTCATTAATGTGCGTGCGCAGCGTCTGCTCCGTCATGCGGAAGATTTTGCGCACAAGCGAAAATCCGTTGGAGTGAACGCCGGAGCTCGCCATGCCGATCAGCACATCGCCCGCCTTCAAATCCGCACCGGTGATGATGTCCTTCTCATCGACGACACCCACCGCAAAGCCCGCCAGATCATACTCATCCTCCGGCATCAGCCCCGGATGCTCCGCCGTCTCGCCGCCAATCAGCGCACATCCCGCCTGTCTGCAGCCCTCCGCAACACCGCTCACAATCGTGGCGATCTTCTCCGGGTAATTTTTTCCGCACGCAATATAGTCGAGGAAAAACAGCGGTTCTCCGCCGGCGCACGCCACATCGTTCACACACATCGCCACACAGTCAATCCCGATTGTGTCATGCTTGTCCAGAAGAAAGGCGAGCTTGATCTTCGTCCCGACTCCGTCCGTGCCGGACAGCAGCACCGGATTTTCCATGGATTTGATCCCCTTCATGGAAAACGCTCCGGAAAAGCCGCCGAGTCCTCCGAGCACCTCCGGGCGCATCGTCCTCTTCACGTACTGCTTCATCAGCTCAACCGACCGGTATCCCGCCTCGATGTCCACACCTGAATTCTTGTAATCCATTGTCTCGTATCCTCCCCGTTATCTAATACCTCTCGTATCCGACTTCCTGAAGTCTTGCATTTTTTTCCGCCACCTGCGCTTTCTGGTCCGCGGTAAACTGCTCCAGCTTTGCCATCAGCGCCGAATCCGCCGTTGCCAGTATCTTTGCTGCCAAAATCGCGGCATTTTTTGCGCCGTCAATTGCCACCGTCGCCACCGGGACTCCGGGCGGCATCTGCATGATGGAAAATACCGCGTCCATCCCCTGAAGATTTTTGCCGGAGAGCGGCACTCCGATCACCGGAAGCACGCTCAGTGCGGCGCACATCCCCGGCAGAGCCGCCGCCATTCCCGCCCCGGCAATGATGACCTTGATTCCGCGCGAAACGGCAGTGGATGCCCACTCGGTGAGTGCGGCCGGATCGCGGTGCGCGGAAATGATGACCATTTCGTACCCGATCCCGAATTCCTCCAAAAATTTAGCGGCTGCGCTCATGACCTTTAAGTCTGAGTCGCTGCCCATAATGATTCCTACCTGTGGCATGGTTACCTCCTTATGTTGTATGGCTCAGTTTGTCCAACGGTTCGTTTAATATCTCAGTTCCCGGGACAACGAAACGCCCGTCCACAATGATATCCTCCTCGGTTCCGTCCTTTCGGATGACGGTGATGCGTCCCAGCTCATCGTAGGGAATTGTGATGTCCGTATGGCAGTTGAAGTACGCCTTACTCCGATCCTCCTTGTACAGGGCGGAGATCTCATTCTCCCTCGCAACAATCGCCTTCCCGTCCGGATTGTAGGTCATGTTGTCCTCATCGTAGGTGTAACAGGTATCGCCCACGGCAAAGTGGGGACCGGTCTTCTCCGCAATCAGAATGGGCAGCTTGTCCGCAATCCCATACACGCGCGCCATGCGATAGGCGGTTGTGTTTGTGCCGATCGCAAACTCTCCCAGCGGGAGCGTCCTGTGGTGGAACAGCACATTGTCCTCGATATATTTTCTGTTTTCTTCATCCGTGTCAAAGTTTGTGCAGGTGTAGTCCGTGATCATCCCGTACGCAAAGTCCAGCTCCAGATTCAAAAAGTTCAGATCGTTCAGATAAACCTGCGTAACGTGCAGCTTTCCGAATGTGCCCTTCAGCACAGGAGAAGTAAACACCTCTCCCACCGGGATATTGACATCCGCGACACAGTTCTCAAACGCGGTCTCCCTCTCCGGGTCTGCGAGCTCCCGGATCTTGACAAAGAGATCCGTACGGTTTCCGTTGCAGCCTACAATATGCACGCGATCCGCCGTATCCAAAAGGTCGATCAATTTCTGCTGCATCCCCTGATACAGATTGTAATCCAGCGTATTGATCTTCACCGTCTCGTCAAAAATTTCTTCAAAATCTTTCCCTATGGAGGGCACCGGGTAGGCAATGATCGTAAAGCTCCGCTCCTCGCCGTGAATGGCCTGATTGACCAGACGGCTGACCTCTCCGGTTTCGTACACATCCAGTTCCTGCTGCCGCTCACTGTAATGGGGACGCGCCGTTTTCTGCTCCGGTGCAAACGGCTCCATCCCGAAGGTCTCAATGACTGCAGGCCCTGCATATTTGGGTGCCTGCTCACGATAGTGGTCCCATGTCGTCCGATCCACCTCAAGTCCTCTCTCCACCATCGCTTTGTCCAGCCAGAGCGCGCGGTCCTCCTTGTGATCATATGCATACTGGCGATCCGCCGAGATGGAGCGGGGCGTCATGACCGAGTCCAGCCCCAGCTTTTTAAAGTTCTGCACTGCCGCTCTCACCATCCGCTCAAATCCAATCGGATATCGGATCTGCACAACTGATTTTATGCTCAGATCCTTTCCCGCGGCGACAAAGCCCATGCGAAAGCCCTCGGTGAAGGTATCCGCCATCGCCTGTATGTCCGCCTCCCCAAGCCCTGCCAGATAACGGCTGATCTTGTGCTCGTCCGCTCCGACGGGCAGGCCGTAGCGGTACAGATAGGCGGGATCAGACAAATCCGCCCGCATCACAAGCTCCGTCGTCCTGTTATTCCCCGGACAGATCATGCGCGCAATTCGATCTTCGTTGAAAATTTCCGTATAATCATGCATAAAGGAGTAAAGGATCGACGCAATCTCCTTGGAATCCGTCCCCTCCTCCGCCTCAAAACAATTGTATATTTCCACAAACAATTCCGCGTAAATACAGACATAACGGGAATCTCCCTCGAAGGCATAGCGACTGATGTCATGTATTTTTGCATTCAGCGCGCACAAAAGCTGTCCAAACTCCTCTCCAAGCTGTTTTTGGGCGTAAGAGGGATTCGCAAAGCTCACGGGATACCCCTCCCCCTGAATATCGGAAAACAGGTTATGATTGTAGTCCCGCCCCGTCTCCTCCGACATTCCGGCCAGAGCAGTCTCTGCCTTATTTACAATCTCCGCCTGCAAAAGCAGCAGCTTTCCGGTCTGCACAAAATATTCCCGGTATTCCTGCGGCACGGATGCCGCGCTTTGATCCACGAGCTCCGCGATCCGCTCCGTCACGAGCAAAAGCCGCTCCTCCAACAATTCTCTGTCACTCATATCCAACCCCGAATGATTCTCCTTTTCCTCATACTCCCTGCTGATAGCCCAAAACATAAAGGCCGATCCAGCAGGCCGCATTCAAAAGCGACAGGAAAAGTCCCATTCTCGGGAATCCCTGAAAGGAATCCTCCTCCGTGAGACTCTTCCCCGCCAAAAGCACCGCAAGCACCGCAAGCAGGATTGCAAACACCCCCGCACTGCCGTAGTACGCGGACAGATTTCCGTCCCCCACACAGGCGAGATATAAAAAAGCTGCCAGCATTCCCAGCAGAACCACAGACAGTACAGTGGCCGCAATTCCCCGCTTGGAATGCGTCTTCTCTGTAAACTTGTAACCTCTTTGTCGTCTTCGTCTCACTTTTTATTCTCTGAATCCTTTTTATTTTTCTCCCGGTTTTCGCCGAAAGGAAACTGTCCTTTTCACCGTCCATGCCTGCAGCAGCAGATAACCGAGAAGGCCTCCGGCAGTGTTGAGCAAAATATCGTCCACATCAAAGCTGCCCAGCTTGAACACCAGCTGCACCGTTTCCACCAAAAAACTGAACGACAATGCCGTCATCGTGGTCGCAAACCAGTTCGGCCGGTCCTTATGCAAAAGCGGCCAGCAAAAACCAAAGGGCATAAACGCCAGCACATTTCCCATCAGATTTAAAAACACGGCCTTCGCCCCCAGCGCCTTACGGTATTCCAGAAAGCGCCTGATCTCGCGAAAAAGTGTCAAATTATAGCGATATCCGTCCTTTACCTCTGTCCGGTGCAGGGATTCCGAAAAGAACAAAAAATAAAACAAAAGGATCAGATACGCCGCAAACAGTACATACCAGAGGATCTTATGTTTTTTCCCATCAGCAGCCATACTGCCGATAATACTCGTCAATTGCCGTCTTGATTGCATCGTCGATGACTATTCTTCCCTGACATTCACGATTATATAAATGCTCCGTCACTTCCTGCATCGTGACAATTGCCCGCGCTTCAATTCCATACTTCTCCCGGATTTCATCCAGTGCGCCCATCTTCCCGCCAAGGCCGACCTCCATGCGGTTTAAGGACACCATCAGCCCCACAACCTCCACGCTGCCCTGCGCCTTTAAAATCGGGAAGGTCTCCTCAATCGACTTGCCGGAGGTCGTCACATCTTCGATAATGACTACCCTGTCACCGTCCTTTAGCTTGCTTCCCAGCAGAATCCCAGCATCTCCGTGATCCTTCTCCTCCTTGCGGTTGCTGCAGTAGCGGATCTCCCTTCCGTACAGCTTTGCGTAGGCGATCACACACGCCACCGACAGGGGAATCCCCTTGTACGCCGGTCCAAACAGCACATCAAAATCATCCCCGAAATTCTCGTGGATTGCCTTTGCGTAGTACTCGCCCAGCCGCATGAGCTGTGTTCCGGTCACATAGGCACCGGCATTCATAAAAAACGGGGACTTCCTTCCGCTCTTCAATGTAAAATCACCGAATTTGAGCACATCGCTCTCTACCATAAACTCGATGAATTCCTCTTTATAACGCTCCATATCGGTCAAACTCCTTATTTATAAGGCTTTACGCCTCTCCATTCTATCATTGTTTCCGCCTGTTTTCAATCATGAATTTCAGCCCTGCAGCTGCAGCCTCCTCGGTCCGTCGCCGACCTCTACCACGTAAAAGTCCGCCGCATAGCCGATCTTTTTCTCATAGGCAGAACCAACCTGCCGGATAAAGTCGTCCACCGCCTCATCTCTTACAATGCTGACCGTGCAGCCCCCGAACCCGGCGCCGGTCATGCGCGAGCCGATGACGCCGTCAATTTTCCAGGCCTCCTCCACCAGCGTATCCAGTTCGATTCCCGTGACCTCATAGTCGTCCCGCAGCGACACGTGGGACGCGTTCATAAGCTCGCCGAAAAGCTTCAGATCATCGTTGTTTAACGCCTCCACTGCCCGAATCGTCCTTTGATTCTCATACACTGCGTGCTTTGCGCGCCTCTGCCGCACTTCGTCCTTCACAGAATTTTTGCACTGCTCAAACTGCTGCTCCGTGAGATCGCCGAGGGTCTGGATCCCGCACACCTCCTGAATCTCCGCAAGCGCTGTCTCGCACTCGCTGCGGCGCTCATTGTACTTGGAATCGCCGAGTCCTCGTTTCTTGTTGCTGCAGGAAATCACAATCTTGGCGTTTTCCAGCCGAATCGGGGTATACCGGTAATCCAGTGTCGCAGTATCCAGGAAAATAGCGTGATCCCTCTTTCCCATGGCAATGGCAAACTGATCCATGATCCCACAGTTGACGCCGTTGAACTTGTTTTCCGAAAACTGGCCGATCAGCGCCAGCTCCTGGTTCGTCACCTCAAAGCCGAACAGATCCCTCAGAATAAATCCGGTCAGCACCTCCACTGACGCGGAGGAGGAGAGTCCTGAACCGTTTGGAATATTGCCAAACAGCAGAAGATCCATGCCGTACTCTACCTGCATACCCTTCTCGCCAAACGCCCACATCACGCCCTTGGGATAGTTGGTCCAGTCCGCCTCCTTTTCCGGCTTTAAATTTTCCACCGAGGACTCAATCACGCCAAGCGCCTCAAAATTCATGGAGTAAAAGCGCAGCCTTTTGTCCGCGCGCTTTCTTGCCGCCCCATAGGTTCCGATCGTCAGTGCGCAGGGGAATACATGGCCGCCGTTATAGTCCGTGTGCTCCCCGATCAGGTTCACACGTCCCGGCGCGAAATAATACCGGATATCCCCCTCTCCCCCGAAAATTTCTTTGAATTTTTCCGATACCTGATGCTCGATCATACGCTCTCTCCTTTTCCTTCTCTACACTCCGCAAAACCAGAATGTAAACACTTTCTTTTCCGTCACATCCAGCAGATATTCCGGGTGGACCCTTGCTCCCCAGCTGTCGTCTCCGGCGATGCCCATCTGCTGCTGCGCAATCCGCGCCACCGTGTAGTGCGCCGGCGGCAGCTCAAAGGCATGCTCCGCATTTTCAATCTCATGGGGCGTGTGATGCTGTACATTCACTGACAGCTCATCCCCGAAAAAGATCATGCCCCTGCCCCTTAAATCCGTAACCTTCGCATAGCGCACCCCGCACTTGTTGCCGCTCTCCTGCGGAACGAGGTATTCCGCCAGATTATCCCTCACCTTGTTGCGGTAAATGCCTATTTTCCCGCCTCTCCTGCGATCCTCGTAGGTCTCCGCCGCGCCGAGGCCGTACCACTCTAAATTGTCATAATCCGCATCCATCTTAAACATCATGCCAAACTCCGGCATGTCGCCGAGCTCCTTCACCGGATCATAGCTCAACGTCACCTCCACCGTGCCGTCCGCAAAAACGCGGTAGCTCACGCTGCAGGCGCTCTCCGGCACAGTTGGCATCACATAGCTGTAGGTCAGGCGCACACTGTCCGCAAGCTCCTCAATCTCCGGCGCAAAATGTTCTCCGCCCGACGTGAGGTACAGGCTCGCAATCTTCCACTGCGCATAGCGCTGCGGCATGCGGTTTCCCTTGTCATTGCTCACCGGGGCTCTCCAGAAATTCGGCATCGGCCGGTTCACAAGCATCTCTTTCCCGCCGTACACGTAAGAGAGCAGGCCGCCCCCGAACGTGGAGAACATTGCGCGGAAATTGTCGCCGGAAATGCCGATGTTGCTGTTCCCCCGCACCACAATCGGCGCTCCCCCACAGCGATAGGGCTTCACCTCGCGCTTGTAGATCTGCTGCCCAAAGGCCACTTCATGTCCCGCCCTCGCCCAGAGCTCATCCTTCGCGAGGACAAAGGAGACAATCACCGAGAACTCATACTCCTGCCTTCCGAGGGACCTCGCCCCCTCCTGCAGGGAAAGCATGGTCTGCTCCAACTCGTCCGGCAGGTCAAACCACGCGTCGGACAGGGGCTCCACAGCCAGCTTTTCACACCGTCGGAACACCTCTTCTCCGTCCGCAAGCAGAATGATATGCGCGTCATATTCCCCCGTGTTCCGGAACAGATTTTTATTGATGACTCGGTATCTTCCGTCTGCAAATTCCAGCGAGATATTCTGATAGTTGAACTTGACCTCCTGCATTTTCGGAGAGGGCAGCCGCTCTCCTCCGTAAACAATGCCGTTGCCGCTGAAATCGGAGTCGGTGGGGCGGTCCCCGAAATCTCCTCCGTAGGCCAGAAACCACTCGCCGTAGCGGTTCTTTTTATAGATGGACTGGTCGATGTAATCCCAGATAAAACCGCCCTGGTAACGCGGCTCGCGGTCGGTCAGGTCCGTGTACTTGTGCATGCCGCCGCAGGAGTTGCCCATGGCGTGTGTGTACTCGCAGCAGATGAAGGGCTTTTCCTTGTGGTCCTTCAAGAACTGCTCAATGCCCGCCACCGGAGTGTACATCTGGCTCTCCATGTCGCTGGTGTCCGGATAGCTCCGGTCATGGCAGATTCCCTCGTAGTGCACCAGCCGATGCGGGTCAAGCTCATGAAACAGGCGGGACATCTCATAGATGACACTTCCGCCGTTGGCCTCGTTTCCGCAGGACCAGATCAGGATCGACGGATGGTTCTTGTCCCTCTGATAGCAGGAGTTCACGCGGTCGAGCAAAAGCGGCTGCCATTTCTTATTGTTTTTCGGCACAATATAATCCTCTCCGCCGGCACCGCACCATGTGCCGTGTGTCTCCATGTTGTTCTCCGCGATCAGATAGAGCCCGCACTCATCACACAGCTCATAGAGCAGTGTGTCGTCAGGGTAGTGGCTGGTGCGGATCGCGTTGATATTGTGCTGTTTCATGGTCACAACATCCTTGATCACTTCCTCGCGGTTCGGCACACGCCCGGTGCGTGAGGAGAATTCGTGCCGGTTGACGCCCTTAAAGACAATGCGCTTGCCGTTTAAGCACATGATTCCGTCCTTCATCTCAAAACGTCGGAACCCGATCCGCTCGCGGACAACCTCAATCACTTCCCCCGCGGCGTTCCTCAGACGGATCAGCAGATCATAGAGATTGGGTTCCTCCGCGCTCCAAAGGTCCGGATTCGAAACCGCGCAGGTTCCTAATGCCGATACCGGCTCCTCCCCCGCGGAAAATTCCTGACAGAAGGAGACGATCTCCTCCTCGTTTCGAAAGAGCACGCACTCCGCGCTGCCCGTTCCGGTAACCAGAAGCTTCACCTCAAGCTCGCCCTCGGCAAACGTATCGCTGAGGGTCGGTACAAGGCTCACATCCCACAGATGCACCTCCGGCACTGCCATGAGGTACACACTGCGGTAGATGCCGGAAAAGCGGAAAAAGTCCTGATCCTCACACCAGCTTCCCGCCGTCCATTTCCACACCCGCACTGCCAGCTTATTCTCCCCCTCTTTCAAATACGGCGTAAGCTCAAACTCCGCCGGGTCAAAGGAGTTCTCACTGTATCCGACATAGGCGCCGTTCAGCCACAGGGCAAAGGCGCTCTCCACGCCCTGGAAGGATATGACGATCCGGTTTCCTTTCATGCGCTCCGGCAGGGTGAAATATTTGACGTAGCTTGCCACCGGATTAAACTTCTCGGGCACCTCCCCGGGATTTAATCGCTCGGTGCCGTCCCACGGGTAGGTCACATTCGTGTAGTGCGGCACTCCCCAGCCCTCCATCTGGATGTGGGCCGGAACGCGGATCTCTCCCCACGGCCTGCAGTCATAATCCTCTCTCTCAAAGCCGTCCACCGCCTGCGCGGTGTTGACGGCATAGGAAAACTTCCAGATTCCGTCCAGACTCATTCGGTAGCTGCTCTCTCTCAGCAGCATTTCCTCCTCTGTGGCACAGCACAGATGGGAGGAGCGGGCAGGCAGACGGTTCTGCGCAAACCTCTCTATATCCTTCAAAATACTGTCATCAAACTGTATCATATCAACACCAACCTTTCCGCTTTGCCAAAGCATTTTCCACCTTGTACCATTTTACTGTACCTTCCCTCACTTGTAAAGGCTTGTCTTATACATAAAAATATTAACAAAAGAATGTGACGAGGCGGGGGAAATTATTAAGAAATTCATAAAATTCATTAACATTTTATGAGAGGTATTGCCGTAAAAAAAAGGGAGTGCTATAATCGTTTTCGAAACAAGGGCACAGGCTGCCCTGAAAGGAGAATTGTGATGATCCGTCTGTACGGTCAGTTTAAATCCGGTCTGCTCCGGGTATATGAAAATTACAAACATTTGCTGCTTTTGCTGTATTTCCCGGTGTATCTGCTCTGGTTCAGCTATCTGGAGAAAAAGGTCACCACGCACTTTCACGTCATACACGTTGCGGCGGATGATCTCATCCCCTTCTGCGAGTATTTCGTGCTGCCCTACCTGCTGTGGTTTTTCTATGTGGCATGGGGCATTATCTACATGGCAAAGAACAACAAATCCGACTATTACAAGCTGTGCGCGTTCCTCTTCACCGGCATGACCGTATTTTTGATCATATCCACGGTGTACCCGAACGGACACTATCTGCGCCCGCAGTATTTTGCGCACCACAATATATTTACCGCCCTCTGTGAGTCCCTGTACTCCAGCGATACTCCGACGAACCTGTTTCCGAGCATCCATGTGTACAACTCCATCGGCATTCACCTTGCGGTGATGCAGAACCGCGAGCTCAAGAGCAACAAGACCGTCCAGATGCTGTCCTTCCTTCTGATGGTCAGCATTGTCCTTGCGACCGTGTTCCTCAAGCAGCACTCTGTGTTTGATGTGACAACGGCGCTGATCCTGTCGCTTGTTATGTACTGGATTGTCTACCGTCGCAGCTGGTCTCACGCGTCCGCGTCACATCAGCCCAAGAACTGGCTGTGGCTGCGGTAAAGAGCCGGGCTTTTAATAAAACGAACTGTGATAAAGAGCCGTAACCGTGCATCTTCTGCAAGGTTACGGTTCTTCTCTTTCCGCTTTGCGCTCAATCGCATGGCGGAAGATCAAATCCATCATTTCAAACATCTCTTTTTGATTCTTCTGCTGCGCAGTGAACTCCCCGATCAGATCATCCATCTGCATCCGGTTGCGCTCCCCGGATTTGATGAGCTCCTCGTCGGCATTCTTTAAAATCATCACCTGATTTTTCAGGTTGACCGACTGATCGGAAATCCCGTTTGCACGCTCCTTGTCCACCTTTTTGGCAAGGGCGTTACATGATTTCATGACCTTGGCCGCCGTCACATTGTTTTCGCGAAGAAGGCGCACCACAAGCTGAACCTGTTCCTCCAGCTCATTGATCCGGCTCTGCGACTGTTCCAGCTTGGAGCGCAGGTTCAACAAAGCCTTGTCATAATTCGAGGCGAGCGTCCGTATCTCCTCCGTGGCCGCCACAAACTGCCTCCCGGGATCGCCCAGCCTCCCGGCCTCAATCGCCGCACCGAGCGCCAGCACTCCCATCTGCTTTGAGGCATCCGCCATCTCATCCAGACTCTGGGCAAAGGTCTGATTCTGCCCCTTGAGACTGGAGGAACAATCACTCAGGCGCTTGGACGGAGAGGTAAAATGCTTATTCTCCTCCACAAGCACTGCCAGCTCCTTCGAGAAATCCTGTATCTCTTTGCCGATCGCAAGCTGCCAGTCTTCGTTCTGCCTGATGAGGTCCCGGTACTCGTTCAGCTGGCGGATGAGCTCCGCCTCCACGTTGGCGCTCCCCTCCGCAAGCGCAACAGCGTTTTTCATGTTCTCCCTGACCTGCTGCGCGTCAGCTTCTACCTGACGATAGGACGCATCGATCTCCGCCACGTCAGCCTCAAAAACCGCTTTCTTATCCTCAAGCAGAGCAAAAAAATTGTCATCCAGCTCCACCTGGTCCTTCAGTCTCTCAATTTCCTCCTGATTGACTTTGCCCTTACCAAACACAAATATCCCTCCCAACCAATAACAAACTGACAAGTTAAGTATACACAAAAATTTCCAAAACTACAACTGTCAACGATAGTATTTTATCTCCAATTGCAGCGACTCGCTCCCCCCGTAGAAATTGATCTGCGGCGAGTACACGACAGAGAGGCGGATTCCGTTTTCCCTCCCGCACAGCGCCAGCTCCACAGCCTCGGAGCCGAACTGTTTGCGCATATAATCCATAAAAACGGGAATATCCCCGAAATAGATACCGGCCGCCGGAGTCCCATGCTCCGACACAAGGGACAGGCGCAGGACATTCTGATTCTTCCCAAGCAGCCACATCCGGCTGACCGAGAGATTCCGGTCCGCAAACAGCGGCTTGGGATTCTCCCTGCCAAAGGGCGCAAGAAGTTCAAATTCCCGCACCAGATCACAGGTCACATAGTCCGTCGGCATCGGCACATCAATATGTATTTTTTCCTCGAGCTGTTCCTCCGTGAGCGTGCACTGTTCGTTGAGCCGCCGCCGAAGCTCGCCGACACTCTCCTCCTGCAGTGTCACTCCCGCCGCCATGGGGTGCCCCCCGAACTTATGCAGAAGGTCCTTACACAGGCAGAGCTCCTCGTACATCGAGTAGCCATCGATGGAGCGGCCGCTGCCCTTCACCATTTTGGGCGCGTCACATGCGTCCCCTGTCTCCTCCGATCCCGCCCTTGTCAGAATAAAGGTCGGGCGGTAATAGTGCTCCCGAATGCGTCCGGCAATAATTCCGGCAATGCTCTCATGTACCTCCGGCAAAAAAAGCACCAGCACCGGGTCATTTTTGCACTCTCCCTCATCCACAAGAGCCTTTGCCTCCTCCACCCCCAGCCTTGTAAGCTCTTTCCGCTCTGAGTTCAGCGTCACAAGCTCCCCGACGATTTCAGCCGCCGCCTGCTCATCGTCCGTCATAAAGAGCTCCAGCGCCCGCCTCGCCGTGTCCAGACGTCCCGCCGCATTGATGCACGGCCCCAGCACGAACCCGAAATGGTAGCAGTCAATCTGCTCCGGCACAAGTCCGCACTGCGCGATGAGCGCGCGCATCCCAACGCTTTTTGTGTGGCGGATCCGCGCAAGTCCCTCCTTTACCAGAATGCGGTTCTCCCCGGTCAGCGGCATGATGTCCCCCACCGTTGCAAATGCCACATTTTCCAGAAAATCCAGTGCACTCTCCTCTGGAACATGAATCTTCCCGTACAGAAGAACAATCATCTTCCAGGCCACTGCCGCGCCGCACAGATTTTTGTACGGATACCCGCACTCCTCCTGATGCGGATTTACAATAGCGTCCGCCTCACTCGCCAGATAATGCCGTTTCCCATCACGCTCATCATACGGAATCTCGTGGTGGTCTGTCACCAGCACCGTCATGCCATGGCGCTTCGCATAGGCAATCTCATTGATGGCGGCAATTCCGTTGTCACAGGTCAGGATGGTGTCCACCCCATCCTTCAGCGCCTCCTCGATCAGATGGATGTTTAAGCCGTACCCGTCTGTAATTCGGTTCGGGATTGCGACGCTGACCTTTGCCCCGCACTTAGAGAGCCCCCGGAACAGGATAAAGCTCGACATGACACCGTCAATGTCATAGTCGCCGATCACGCGGATTTTCTCGTTGTGCGCGATTTTCTCCGCCAGAATGTCCACAAGCTTGTCCCCGTCCTTGAAAAGGTGCGGGTCACACAAATCCTGTATTCCGCCGGAGAGGAAGCTTCTCATGCTCTCTTCGTCTGTCAGTCCGCGGTTCACAAGCAGACGAGCCGTGACCTGGTCAATTCCGAGACGCTCTCCGATCTGCTTAAAATCCGCTTTTTTGCTTTTCACCATCCACTGTGCCATACGCTTATCCATTTATCTTTCGCAATCCGCTAATGTATCTTAATTATAGCACACATTTTATCTCTTATGAACCGGTATTTTGGAAACAATACAAAGGAGAATGCATATGATAACGTAAGAGCTTAAAAAGGAATTCGTATGGATCAGCAACCAAACAGGAACGACAATATCGATAAAGGAACGCTTCAGGTACATCTGTTCAGCCAGTCCACCGGAAACCCAATAGAAGGAGCGAGAATTACGCTCTCTTACACCGGCAATCCGTCACAGACATTGGAGGAGGTGACCACCGATGATTCCGGAAACACTGAATCGATTACGCTTGACACTCCGCCGCTGGAATATTCCATGGAGCCGAACGAAAACCAGCCCTACGCGGAGTACACCATTCAAGTGCAGGCCCCGGGATATCGGGACATTACGATTTCAGCGATCGATGTCCTGCCTGGCGAAAAAGCTATTCAGGAAGTAGAGATGGAGGCGCAGGATGCCCCCGGCAGCCAGTACGAGGATATCGTGATCCAGCCCCACACACTTTTCGGGGACTATCCCCCAAAGATCCCGGAGGAAGAAATCAAGCCAATCTCCGAGAGCGGTGAGATTGTTTTAAGCCGCGTCGTCATTCCGGAGTACATCGTGGTGCACGACGGTTCACCGGGTGACACCACTGCCGCCAACTACTATATCCGCTACCGCGACTACATCAAGAATGTTGCTTCCAGCGAGATCTATGCCACCTGGCCCGACGCAACCATACGCGCCAATGTGCTTGCCATTATGTCCTTCACGCTGAACAGAGTATATACTGAGTGGTATCGCGGAAAGGGCTACAATTTCACCATCACCTCGTCCACTGCCTATGACCATAAATTTATGTACGGCCGCAATTTTTTCCAGAGCATCTCCACGGTGGTGGATGAAATGTTTGAGAATTACCTGTCCCGCCCGAATGTGCGCCAGCCGATCCTGACACAATACTGTGACGGCCAGCGGGTGACCTGCCCGAACTGGATGTCCCAGTGGGGCAGCAAATATCTGGGCGACCAGGGCTACTCGGCAATCGAAATCCTGCGCAACTATTACGGCAGCAGCATGTACATCAACACCGCGCAGGCCATCTCCGGCATCCCCTCCTCCTGGCCCGGCTACAACTTAGAGCTCGGCTCCACCGGGGACAAAGTCCGCCAGATGCAGGAAGAGCTCGCCCGAATTTCCCAGTCCTATCCGGCAATCCCGACCATTACCGCAGACGGAATCTTCGGCAGCCGCACAAAGGAGGCCGTGCAAAAATTCCAGTCGGTCTTCGGCCTTCCTGCCACCGGAATTGTAGACTATCCGACCTGGTACAAAATTTCTGACATTTATGTGGGCGTTTCGCGAATTGCGGAGTTGCGTTAAATGACATTTTTGCGTATAATGAGAGAAAAAACAGGAGGAACACAAGATGCATACCTTTCAACCATATCCACTTGACCTGCTCGAGTGCAACCCCTTCAACAAAATCGGGAATGAATGGGCGCTGGTAACTGCAGGCGACAAGGCAAAGCAAAACACCATGACCGTGAGCTGGGGCGGCATGGGAATTCTGTGGGGCAAAAAGGTCCTGTACATTTTTATCCGTGATTCACGGTACACGAAGGAGCTGATTGACTCTCACGAATTCTTCTCTGTCTCCTTCCTGGGGGAGCAGTACCGTGAGGCATTGAACTACTGCGGCTCCCACAGCGGCCGGGACGAGGACAAATTTCAAAAGTCCGGCCTGACCCCCGCATTTCGGATCAGCATCCCTTACCCGGATGAGTCCAATCTGGTCTTTCTCTGCCAGAAAATGGCGGCGGTCCCGCTTAAGGAGGAGAGCTTTATCGACCCGAAGCTCATGGACAAATGGTACAAAGATCACGACATGCACACCATGTATGTCGGAGAAATTATTGAGACAATCGCACGGTAAAAAACGGGGGCTGTCGGTTCATACCGACAGCCCGTTTTTCCTATCTGCAGCCTGTGCTGATGGATTCGATGGCCACCGCTCCGCCGCGCACAATCGATACCTGCTTAAAGTTGGCCTTGAGCAGCGCAATGAGATCGTTATTGCGGTGTTCCGTCAGCGTGCTCTCCAAAATCACGCTGTCGCTGTTCATATCCACCGGCTTGATGCTGCCGGAACCCGCATTGAATACCTCCGCAATCTGAAAAAGCTTGATCCTCCCCTCGGAGTCCAGCCCCGTAACCCTTGCAAACAAAATCTCCTTCATGTGCAGCGGCACATCCGTCAGGTCGATCACCTTGATGACTTCGACCATGCGGTTTAGCTGCTTTTTGATCTGCTCAAAGGTGATATCATCGCTGGTGACGCAGATGGTCATCCGCGACACACTCTCATCCTCTGTGGTTCCCACCGTCAGCGACTGTAAATTGTACGACTTCGCTGAGAAGAGCCCTGACACCTTGGCAAGGACACCCACCTGATTCTCCACATACAGCGCAATCCACCGATTTTTCATGTCCGACATATTTGTACTCCTCTCCTCCCTGTTTCCGATCATCCTATTTCAGAATCATCTCGCTCATGGGATTCCCGCTCTTCACCATCGGAAGCACCAGTTCATCCGCCGAGATCACAAACTCGATGATGGTAGGTGCATCCCCATGCGATTTCGCCTCGGCGAACGCCGCGTCAATCTCCTCCTCGCGCTCGACGCGAACGCCGTATGCTCCGTAGCTCTCAGCCAATTTCATGAAATCCGGCGTGTATTTCGGGCACTGCGCATTCGGCCCCTTGCAGTCCCCCGGACAGGTCGGGCGCTTTCTCAGACAGGTCGCGCTGTAACGCTTTCCGTAAAAAAGGCTCTGCATCTGACGCACCATGCCAAGCGACTGATTATTCAACAGGCAGACTGTGACGGCTGTCCCCTGTGTCACTGCCGTCGCCAGCTCCTGAATATTCATCTGCAGGCCGCCATCCCCTGTGATACACACGACCTCGCGGTTCGGATTGCCGATTTTCGCGCCGATCGCTGCCGGAAGGCCAAAGCCCATTGTGCCAAGTCCCCCGGAGGTGATCAGCCTGCTGCCGTCGTCCAGCTCCAGATACTGGGTCGCCCACATCTGATGCTGTCCCACATCCGTGACATAGATACTTTTGGGATAATTCCTGTGGATGTGCTCCATAATCATCTGCGGAGTCATCCCTCTGTCTCTTCGCATCGTCAGGGGATTCTCGTTTTCCCAGATCCGGATCTGGTTCTGCCATGCCCGGTTCTTCCCCTCCTTCTTTGCAGACGCCACGCTCCATTCCAGCAATTTCTCCAGCGCCAGATTCGCGTCCGACACCACCGGCACATCCACCACCACGTTTCTGGAAATGGAAGCCGTGTCGGTGTCGATGTGCACGATTTTCGCCTTCGGAGCAAACTCGTTTAAGTCTCCGGTAATCCGGTCGTTGAAACGGGTTCCAATGGAAAAAAGCAGGTCGCACTCGCTGACCGCCTTGTTGGAAGCATATTTTCCGTGCATTCCGCAGTTTCCGACGTACAGCGCATGGGAGGTGGGAATTGCGCCCTTTCCCATGATGGTGGTCACCACCGGCACATCCTCACTCTCGGCAAACTGCAGCAGCTTGTCGTTCGCTTCCGCAATATTGACACCGCCTCCTGCAAGGATCAGCGGACGTTTTGCGGAGGCCAAAAGCCTGTATGCCTTCTTCAGCTGCCCCACGTGCACTCCCGTATTGGGCTTGTAACCCCTGATATCGACCTTCTGCGGATACTCTGAGGGGCCTGCGGCAGTCTGGATATCCTTCGGGATATCGACCAGCACAGGTCCGCGCCTTCCGGTGGAGGCAATGTAAAATGCCATCTTGATGATTTTTCCGAGATCCGCGCGGTCTCTGACCGTAATTCCGTACTTTGTGATACTGCGCGTCATCCCGACGATATCCACCTCCTGAAAGGCGTCATTTCCAATCAGATTTAGGGGAACCTGCCCGGTGAAGCAAACCAGCGGGACACTGTCATAGAGCGCGTCCGCAAGTCCTGTGATGATGTTTGTCGCACCCGGGCCGCTGGTCACCAGACACACGCCCACCTTTCCGGTGGATCTGGCGTACCCCTCTGCCTCATGGATGAGGCCCTGCTCATGCCTGGGCAGGACAAGGTTGATGCTGTCGGTCTTATACAATTCGTCAAACAGGTCTGTGACTGTGCCTCCCGGATAGCCGAAAATCGTGTCAACACCCTCTTCCGCCAGAGCCTTAACGAACAGCTTTCTGCCTGTAATATCCATCTTTTATCCCTCCTGTAGGTCTTTTGACCCTGATATTATCTATTGTACTCAATTGCCTTTGAAAAGTCCATGAAAAATTGACAACTCTCTGTGATTGTGTTAATACTGATAAGGAAATTGCGAAGCGATGAAGCAATCCGTTAGCAGCAGTCCAACATGAGGAGTCGATATGAATTCCAATCAAAAACAACCCGAAAGTAAACACAGCGGCCGCCGTCCGGTCAGAATTCTCCTGTCACTGGCAGCCGTCGTTTTCATCTGCGTCATTGCCTGGTTTATCGGACGCCCTCTGGTCAGCCTCGTCTCAGAGCCTGAACAGTTTAGGGAGTGGGTCGAAGCCAGGGGCATTTGGGGCGTGCTCGCCTTTATGGGAATGGTAATTGTTCAGGTATTTCTTGCGGTCATTCCCGGCGGTCCCTTTGAGGTCGGGGCCGGCTATGCCTTCGGCGTGGTCAAGGGCACCATAATCTGCGATCTCGCCACCACAATCGCAAGCCTGCTTGTGTTTCTGTTTGTGCGCCGTTTCGGTCTCAAATTTGTCGAGCTGTTTGTGAGCCGGGAACAGATCGAGTCCGTCCACATATTAAAAAGCTCCGGGAAATCAGAGAGCATCGTATTTCTGCTCTTTCTGATTCCCGGAACCCCGAAAGATCTCTTGTCGTATCTGGTAGGACTCTCCGATATGAAAGTATCCCACTGGATCTTCATCTGCGCTGTTGGCCGATTCCCCGCCATCTTCCTGTCTGCCTTAAGCGGAAGCGCGCTCGGCAGCGCCAACTACGGAACCGCCGTGGCCGTGTTTGCGGCACTGATTGTTTTGTATGTGATCGGGCTGCTCGTTTATCGTTTCCACAACCGCAGCTCCCGAAAGACCGACGGCAGCGATCCGTCCTGACCGAAACATTCTTCGTTCACGAGGCCGCCGGTCCGCCGCTCATGCGCCGGAATTCAACGCCCTGCTCCGGCCCTAAAATTTTGCTCATGCAGACTTCCCTGACATCCCCGTCCTTATCCTGTACGCGGATCACCCGGACTATCACCCACTGATAATTTTGTCCCTTGCCCTTCTGGTAGAGCTTTGCGTAGGATTCCTTCTTTCCCTGAGCAAAAACGTTGAGCAGCTGTTCTCTGGAAAAGCTGTCAATCAACAGCTTCTGATAATTCGGATGGACAATCTGTGCCGCATAGTCAACGACATTGTCATACACTCCGCTCCTAGGGAGTTCATCCGCCAGAAATCCATCCTCCTTGATCATCGTGTAAGTATTTTGGGTAAGGTTGACAAGCAATATCATCGGATACGCCTCCAACACCGCCTCAAATACCGACACAACATCCTCCATACTGATGCCGTTCAACAAGCCAGATTCTTCAATTCTATCCTTGTCTTTCATAAAATCGCCCCCCTTTTGAAAAAACCAACACCCGCCTCCTATACCTTTATTATAATAACAATTTTTCCAAAATACAAGAACCTGTTAGAAATTCAGCAGAAAACCATCTCTGGGCGCAAATGAAACCAACTGCTTTGCCGCATCCGAAAAATCAAACCGCACATCGGCAAAACATTTCCCGGCAGATACTCCCGCAAGGATCCGGTGATACCCCTCCACCAGACAGCAGTACCCGTCTTTTACTGTGACACCTACAGTGCCTGAGACGCACAGTCCCCCGGAAGCTTCCTCCGTCTTCCGGCATTCCTGCACCCGCCCGAAATCAAAGCCGGAGAGCGGCTTTGCAGGATAGAGCCCCGGTATCCCGAGTTCGATCCTTCGTCTGGTATCACCGGACTCATAGAGCTTGCAGCATCGCACAATCTCCTGTGTAATCTGCTCCGGCGCCGCGTAAGAGGACTCGATGATGAGGTCATAATTTCCGGCATCATAGTAGTTGATGCCGTAGAGATCCGCAAAGCGCTCACTCTCAATCTGCGCGCGCTTTTTTAAAGCCGCCTTCGCATCCTCAACGCTCCCGTAATTCTCCGCGCTGCGCGCAGCGCCGCCAAAAACGCGCTCCGCCGCCACATCCGGATCGATGAGAAGAAACACCTTGAAGGAATCCGGAACAAAATGCCAGCCCAGACGGAAATCAAACACGGTGTTGTCCACTTCCTTTCCGAGCTTAGCCGTCATGCCGTCAATCTCGTCATCGATGGCAGGGTCACCCTTGACCATCTCGTTGAGCTCGACCACGGAAACTCCCCTCTGCTCCGCCACCCTGCGGAAAATATCTCCCCCGGACAGCGTATTGTATCCGAGTTTTTTCAGTTCATCGCGGACGGTTGTCTTTCCGGCTCCCAGATTGCCGGTAATCGTAATATTCATGCCAGAACTCCTTTCCGGTTGCCACTCCCTGCCGATTGTTCGGGAAACTCTTTCTCTTCGCTACAGAAGTGCGATTCCGTGCTCCTCGCAGGCACGCACCGTCTCCTCGGGCCAGAGCGAGCTCTGCACTTCCCCGATGTGCGCTTTCCGAAGGAAAAACATGCAGATGCGGGACTGCCCGATTCCGCCGCCGATGGTAAACGGCAGTTCTTCATCCAGAACCGCCTTCTGAAACGGCAGCTTCGCCCGCTCCGGGCAGCCTGCCTGCTCCAGCTGGGAGAGCAAAGAATCTTTGTCCACGCGGATTCCCATGGAGGACAATTCCAATTCGATATCCAGAACCGGATAGTACACAATGATATCCGCATTGAGGCTCCAGTCGTCATAATCCGGCGCACGCCCGTCGTGGGGCTTTCCGTTCCCCAGCGGACCTCCGATCTGCATCACGCACACCGCGCCCTTTGCTTTCGCTATGTAATATTCGCGCTCTTTCGGCGTGTTGTCCGGGAACATCTCCTCCAGCTCTGTCGTCGTCACAAAGAAGATGTCCTTCGGCAGAATCATATCCACATAGTCATACTGGATCGCCACATACTGCTCGGTCTTTCGCAGGCACTTGTACACGGTGCGCACCACTTCCTTCAGGTATTCAAGGTTGCGGTCCTCCCTTCGGATGATTTTCTCCCAGTCCCACTGATCAACGAAAATCGAATGGATATTGTCCGTATCCTCGTCCCTGCGGATGGCATTCATGTCTGTGTACAGCCCCTCTCCCTCGGAGAAACCGTACTTTTTCAGCGCGTAGCGTTTCCATTTTGCAAGCGAGTGTACCACCTCCGCCGTCTTTTCTCCCTGCTCCCGGATGCCGAAGGCCACCGGGCGCTCATAGCCGTTTAAGTTGTCGTTCAATCCGGTGTCCGGATCGACAAACAGCGGCGCGGAGACTCTCTGCAGGTTCAGCCGCTGTGCCAGCATTCCCTGAAAGAAATCCTTGACCATCTTGATTCCCACCTGGGTGTCATGAAGACTTAATTCCGATGAATAATTATTGGGTATTCGCAGCTTTTCCATAACCTTTCCTTTCACTTTTTCTTTGATTTCTTTTTTTCGTGATACTGATAAGAGGGCACAATTGCCTTCACTTCCCGTTTCATGTCGGAGTCCTCCCGGTAGGCCACCTCCTTCAGCCGCACCAGGTCGGCAAAGAATTTTTCATCGTCGAACTCCAACGGCTTTCCAATGAAGATTCGGTCATTCGCAGTCTTCTGCAGGCCCTCCTCCTCTTTCAGACACTCCTCAAACATTTTCTCCCCCGGGCGCAGTCCGGTGTAGACAATCGGGATATCCACATCGGGCTCATAGCCGGAGAGCCTGATCAGGGTCCGCGCCATATCGTCGATTCGCACCGGCTCTCCCATATCCAACACAAAAATCTCTCCGCCCTTGGCGTAGGCCCCAGCCTGCAGAACCAGCGAAACCGCTTCCGGAATGGTCATGAAATAACGGATAATATTTTTGTCCGTCACGGTCACGGGACCGCCCTCCGCAATCTGCTTTTTAAAAATAGGGATCACGGAGCCGTTGCTGCCAAGCACATTTCCAAAACGCACTGCCACATAGCGCGTGTCCGAATACCGGCGGTTCATCCCCTGGATGATCATCTCACAGATCCGCTTGGAGGCTCCCATGATGTTGGTCGGATTCACCGCCTTGTCCGTAGAGATCAGCACCATAGTCGCAGAGCCGTTTTCGCCTGCTGCCCGCGCCACATTCAAGGTTCCAAACACATTGTTCTTGATGGCCTCGTTCGGACTGTCCTCCATCAGGGGCACATGCTTGTGCGCCGCCGCATGGAAGACAACGTTCGGGCGGTATTTTTCAAAAATTGCGTTCACACGGTCCGTGTTTCTCACCGACCCGATCAGCACAGTCAGCTTCAGCTCCGGATACTGCTGTATGAGCTCCCGCTGCAGATCATAGGTTGTATTCTCATAAATGTCCAAAATAATCAAGTGTTTCGGCTCATGCTGCGCGATCTGGCGGCACAGCTCGCTGCCGATGGATCCGCCTCCTCCGGTCACCAGCACGCATTTACCCGTCAGAAAGCCCATCACCTCGTCCAGATTTGTGCGCACCGGCTCTCTCCCCAGCAGATCCTCCAGCTCAACCTCGCGAAACAGGGACACCGTCACTTCGTCATTGACAATCTGCGTCATGCTCGGCAGAATGCGCAGCTTACAGCCTGTAACCTTGCATATGTCAAGAATCTCTTTTTTGCGCGCAGCAGACACATTCGTCAGCGCGATAAAGATCTCCTGCACATCAAATTTTCCAACCGCCCAGGCAATTTTGTAATCGTTCCCCACCACCGGCACACCGAGGATTCGGCTTCCGATCTTTCTCGGATCCGCATCGATGACGCACACCGCCTGATTGCTGATGTGACTGCTGTTTTTCATATCCTTGATCAGAGATGCCGCCGTGCTTCCCGCGCCGATGATCATGGTGTTGATCACACCTGGGATCCTGCCGACAGTCAGGGTACTGCGCACTACCCGCACCGCGCGGTAAAAAAAACGGCTCAGACAGATCAAAAACAGCAGAAAAAAGCCGTACAGAATATAGTAGGCGCGGGGCATATTCCACTGGAGCATGATCATTCCCACGCACTGGGAGGCCGCCGCCGCCACACACGCCCCCACCACGCTCAGCATTTCCTGCACGCTGGCGTACTGCCACAGGCTGTTGTAAAGCTTAAAAAGGGCAAAGATCAAGACGGTCACAAAAACGTTGATCAGCGCATAGCGGCTTGCGTTTTCCACAAATGGCGAATCCATTTTTTCGAAGGACAATTCAAACCGCGTCCACAATGCCAGAAATTCTGCCAAGCACACCGCCAGAATGTCATAAACCAACAGCAGTATAATTCTGGGCGCTTTTCCCACGCGTCGGCTTTGCTCTCTGTTCTCTCTCATCACTCGTAATTTCCTTTAGAATAGATTTATGGCTCGGGACATGTCAGGTGGAACCCGAAATAATTCACGGCGTTGCGGTATGCGATATCTCCCACCATCCGCCCGATGCGCTTCTCGTCCCACGGGTACTCTCCGTTCTCCACCCATCCCCCCATCAGATTACACAGGATTCTGCGGAAATACTCATGCCTTGTGTAGGAGAGAAAGCTCCTGGAATCCGTCAGCATTCCAATGAAGTTCGCGAGCAGGCCCAGATTTGCGAGGCTGGTCATCTGATCGATCATGCCCTGCTTGTTGTCGTTGAACCACCATGCGCTGCCCTGCTGGATTTTTCCCCTGCATTCGCTGTCCTGGAAACATCCGAGCACCGTTCCGATCGACGCATTGTCCGTCGGATTTAAGCTGTAGAGGACCGTCTTCGGCAGAGCGTCCTCCTCAGCGAGCGCATTCAGCAAATCCGCAAGCTGTGCGGACGGCGTGTGGTTGTCAATGCAGTCAAAGCCGGTGTCCGGTCCCAGCGTGCGAAAGCGCGCCTTATCATTGTCCCGCTTGACGCCGTAGTGAAGCTGCATTGCCCAGCCAAGGCGCTTATACTCCCTTGCAATAAACAGTAAAAATGCCGTCTTGTACTTCAGATCCTCCTCGTAACTCACCGGAGCACCGGTCAGCGCGCGCGCGAAAATTTCTTCGATCTCCCGCTCGTCCGCCGGCACATACATGGCATAATCCAGACTGTGGTCGCTCGCCCTGCAGCCCATCTCATCAAAAAATGCAAGACGCTTCACCAATGCCCTTTTAAGATCTGCAAAACTCTTGATTTCTATTCCTGCCGCCTCCTGCAGACGCCGCATATATTCCCCAAATCCCGGCGATGCAATTTTCATTGCATTTTCCGGACGCCATGCAGGAAGTACCTGCACGCCAAAGCTGTCATCCTCACGGATCACCTTATGATAGCGCAAATCATCCGCAGGATCGTCTGTGGTGCAAAGAAGCGTGACATTCGAATTTTTGATCAGATTCCTTGCGCTCATTCCGGGATCCTGCAGCTTTGCATTGCAGAGCTGCCACACCTCCTCCGCAGTGTCCGAATTTAACACGCCATGATAACCGAAATAGCGCTGCAGCTCCAGATGACTCCAGTGGTACAGGGGATTCCCCATCGCCTTCTCCAGCGTCTCGGCCCATTTTTGGAATTTCTCGCGGTCGGGCGCATCCCCTGTAATATATTTCTCCTCCACACCGTTCGAGCGCATCTGCCGCCACTTGTAGTGATCGCCGCCCAGCCACACCTGGGTAATATTGGAAAAACGCCGGTCCTCTGCAATCTCTTTCGGGCTGATATGGCAGTGATAATCCAAAATCGGCATTTTGGCCGCATAATTGTGATAGAGCGTCTTCGCCGTGTCGGACTCAAGCAAAAAGTCCTGATCCATGAATGCTTTCATAGTCCCTCCCGCACATACTTCTTCAGAGTCTCTCGAACCGCGCCCTCTCCTGCCGCAAGCTCCGCGAGATAGGTGCACACTCTGTCCGCAAGTCCTGCCTCATAGAGATCCACTCCAAAAATCTCCTTCATCTTAAGCAGCGGTCCCACCGCCGCCTCCACGTCCTGCCCCGGCGCAAGAGCCAGCTTTTTCGCATAGGGACACACCGTATCCAAAAGCGGGTCGGAGCTCAGTTCAAACGCCTTTCCCTCGTCGTCAACCGCCATGAGATAGCGAATCCATCCGGCATACACCAGCGGAATCAATTTCAAATCGTCCACATTCTTATCCGGTGCCGCAAGGTATGCCTTGATCGTCTCGCCGAAACGGATCGGAAGCTTCTGTGACGTGTCGGTTGCAATCCGCTGCGGCGTGTCCGGCATAAACGGATTCGGCACGCGCACGTTGAGCACCGTGTCAATAAACTCCTTCGGATCCAGAATCCCCGGGTTCACCACCACGGGAAGTCCTTCCTTGTAGCCGATGGTCTTCACCAGCTCCACAAGCTCCGGATCCTTCATCTCATCCGATATCTTTGTATAACCCAGCAGGCATCCGTACACCGCCAGCGCCGTGTGCAGCGGATTGAGGCAGGTGCAGACCTTCATCTTCTCCACCTTGTCCACCGTCTCGCGGTCCGTGAAGATCAGGCCGCCCTTCTCCAGCTTTGGCCTTCCGTTGGGAAACGCATCCTCAATCACCAGATACTCGGTCTCCTCCGCATTCACAAAGGGTGCCACATACGTATTCTTGGAGGTGATGATCGGCTCCAGCTCCTCCACGCCGTCATTCATCAGTATCTCCTCCACCGATGCGTCCGGACGCGGCGTGATCTTGTCGATCATGCTCCACGGGAAGGAAACCTTTGTTTTGTCATCGACATAGTCCACAAATCCCGGATCCGCCTTGCCGGCCTTCACCCACGCCTGCGCGAAGGCATGGATCGCGGCGTACAGTTTATCCCCGTTGTGGGAGCAGTTGTCCGTGCTCACCATCGCAATCGGCTTTTTGCCGGACTGATACCGGACATAGAGCAGCGCCGCCACCTTGCCAATGTAGCTGGCAGGCTTTTCGGGTCCCGCCGCAAAGTCAGCCGTCACCGCCGGAAGCTGGGTTCCCTTGCCGTCCACGAGCTGATACCCCTTCTCTGTGATTGTAAATGTCGCCATCTGCAGGGAATCCGCCGCAAAAATCTCCTTCAGCCGCCCAAACTCCGCCTCATTGTCCGAGTCGAGAGCCAGCGACTCCATGACGGAGCCCACCACGGTCTTTTCCACCGATCCGTCGGCCTTTAAGGTCACAAGAAGATTGTAATCGTCATGCGGGCGGTTCATCTTCTCCACAATCTCATAGTCAAAGCCTTCCGCCACAATGAGCCCCTTGTCGAGGACACCCTCATTTAAAAGCCGCTGCACCACGTTGGCGTGGAACGCGCGGAACAGATTCCCCGCGCCAAAGTGGATCCAGAACGGATTTTTCCTTGTTTCGGCAAGCACCGCCGCGCGGTCAAACTCCGGGAGCCGATAGCCCTTCGCCTCCCACTGCGCGCGGTCCTTTAATCCTTCCTGATTGATCTTCATCCTCTCTTCGCCCCCTTGTCGATCGCTTCCCACAAACCGTTCAGATATGCTGCGCCAAGCGCACGGTCATAAAGTCCGTACCCTGGCATTGCCACCTCGTCCCAGATCATTCGTCCGTGGTCCGGCCGGATGGGTCCGGTAAAGCCGGTCTCGTAGAGCGCCTTCATAATCTCATACATGTCGAAGGTTCCGTCGCTGGAGAGGTGCGCCGACTCCTCGAAATCCGTCGGCGAGTTAAATTTCAGGTTCCGCACGTGGGCAAAGTGAATCCTTCCCTTGAGGGAGCGGATCATGTCCGGCAGGTCATTTTTTAAATTTGTCCCATAAGAGCCGGAGCAGAAGGTCACGCCGTTGTGCGGATTGTCCACCATTTTCATCATGCGCAGGATGTTCTCCTTGTTGATGATAATGCGCGGCAGGCCAAACACACTCCACGCCGGATCATCCGGATGAATTGCCATATTGATATCATACTCATCGCAGACCGGCATAATGCGCTCAAGGAAATATTTTAAGTTGTCGAAGAGCTTCTCGTCGTCAATCTCCTCGTACATCGCAAAGAGCTCCTTGACGCGCGCCATGCGCTCCGGCTCCCAGCCCGGCATGATCGTGCCGTTGGTGTCCCCTGCGATGGACTCAAACATTTTCTCCGGATCCAGGGCGTCCACAGCCTCCTGCGTGTAGGCCAGCACCGTGGAACCGTCCGGGCGCACCCTTGCAAGCTCCGTGCGGGTCCAGTCAAACACCGGCATAAAGTTGTAGCATATCAGGTGAATATTTTCCTCACCCAGATTCCGCAGAGTTTCAATGTAATTGTCTATGTACAGATCCCGGTCCTGCGCCCCGGTCTTGATCGCATCGTGCACATTCACACTCTCAATCCCCGATATATGCAGCCCCGAGGCCTCCACCTCATCAATCAGCGCCCGGATGCGCTCCCTGCTCCACACCTCTCCCGGCTGGGTGTCATAGAGCGTGGTGATTACGCCTGTCACGCCCGGAATCTGGCGGATCTGCTTCAGCGTCACCGTGTCAAATTTGGAACCGTACCATCTCAGCGTCATTTCCATACTTGTATCCCTCTCCTTCTATCTCTGCACACGCCCGGAGGCATCGCCCCCGGCAAGCTTCAGAACCTCGTCCTCACTGACCATGTTGTAATCCCCCTCGATCGAGTGCTTCAGGCAGGACGCCGCCACCGCGAACTCGATGACCGCCTGCGGCTCATAGCCCTTTAAGCACGCCGCGATCAGCCCGCCGCCGAAGCTGTCTCCGCCGCCCACGCGGTCTACAATATGCATCTTGTATTTCTTGCTGAAATAATACTCACCGCCGTCACAGAGCATCGCAGACCAGTTGTTGTCGTTTGCGGAGATGGACTCGCGCAGCGTGATGGCAACCTTCTTAAATCCAAAGCGATCCACAAGCTGCTTTGCCACATCCTTGTAACCTTCCGTGTTCACCGTGCCGGCTGTCACATCCGTATCCTTCGCCCGGATTCCGAACACATCGGAAGCATCCTCCTCGTTGGAGATGCAAACATCCACGTACTTGCAGAGCTCTCCCATCACCTGCCCCGCTTTCTCCTTGCTCCAGAGCTTGTTCCGGTAATTCAGGTCACAGGAGACCGTCACCCCCAGCTTCTTCGCCGCCTTGCAGGCATCCATGCAGATTGCCGCCACCGTGTCATTCAGCGCCGGAGTGATTCCGGTAAAGTGGAACCAGTCTGCCCCCGCAAGGATCTTCTCCCAGTCAAAATCGCTCTGCTTTGCCTCGTAAATCGCCGAGCCCGCGCGGTCATAAATAACCTTCGAGGGACGCTGGGACGCGCCCTTTTCCAGATAATAAATCCCCACGCGGCTGCCGCCGCGGACAATGTCCGATACGTCCACGCCGTATCTGCGCAGCGAGTTGACCGCCGCCTGCCCGATCTCGTGCCCCGGAAGCTTTGTGACAAACGACGCATCCACACCGTAATTTGCCAGCGACACTGCCACATTTGCCTCTCCGCCGCCGAAGGTAGCCCCCAGCCTGTCGGCCTGCACGAAACGGTAGTACCCCTCCGGCGCAAGCCTGAGCATCAATTCTCCGAATGTAACAACCTTGCTCATTTTATTTACCTCTGCTTTCTTTTACTATACTGACGCACTCTGCCGCCAGCTTCTCAATCTCGTCAAAACGTCCTTCATCCACCAGATCGCTCTTCACCATCCAACTGCCGCCGCAGGCCAGAATACGGTCATACGCAAGATATTCGCGCACGTTGCTCTGGCTGATTCCGCCGGTCGGCATAAACTTGAGTCCCACATAGGGCGCCGCCATCGCCTTGATCATCTTTAAACCGCCCGCAGCTTCCGCCGGGAAGAATTTCACGACCTCAAGCCCATTTTCCAGCGCCTGCTCCACTTCACTGGGCGTCGCACAGCCGGGTGTGATTAGGATTCCCTTTTCCACACAATACTTGACAATCCGCGGGTTCAGCCCCGGACTCACAATAAACTTTGCGCCTGCGGCCACAGCCCGGTCCACCTGCTCCGTCGTGAGCACCGTGCCCGCTCCCACCAGCATCTCAGGAAATTTCTCGGACATGATCCGGATGGCTTCCTCTGCCGCCGCCGTGCGGAAGGTCACCTCCGCGCAGGGCAGTCCTCCCGCGCAGAGCGCGGCCGCCAGCGGCTCTGCCGCCTTTGCGTCATTCAGCACCACCACCGGCACAATACCGATCTGTTGTATCTGTTCTAATACCTGATTCATTGTACACTCCCTCCCTTAGTTTCACAACAGGTTTTTAATGATGGAACAGCCGGATTCCCGTGAAGCTCATCACCATGCCGTACTTGTTGCAGGTCTCAATCACATGATCGTCCCGCACCGAACCGCCTGGCTCCGCCACATATTTCACGCCGCTCCTGTAAGCCCGCTCGATATTGTCCCCAAACGGGAAGAAGGCGTCGGACCCCAGTGCCACGTCCGTATTTTTGTCCAGCCACGCGCGCTTCTGCTGCTGCGTGAAGACCTCGGGCTTCCTCTTGAAAATATTCTCCCACGCGCCGTCCGCAAGCACATCCATGTAGTCCTCACCGATATAGAGATCGATCGCATTGTCGCGGTCTGCGCGCTTAATGTTGTCCACGAATTCCAGGCCCAGCACCTCGGGCGACTGTCTCAGCCACCAGTTGTCCGCCTTGCTGCCCGCCAGTCTGGTGCAGTGGATGCGCGACTGCTGCCCGGCTCCGATGCCGATTGCCTGCCCGTTTTTCACATAACACACCGAGTTGGACTGCGTGTACTTTAAGGTGATCATAGAGATCGCGAGATCAATCTTCGCCTGTGCGGTCAGCACCTTGTTCTCCGTGACAATATTGGAAAAGAAGTCATCGTTGATCACCAGTTCATTCCTTCCCTGCTCAAACGTCACACCAAAGACATCCTTGCGCTCAATGGGCGCCGGCTCATAGTCCGGGTCAATCTCAACCACACAGTAGTTTCCGTTTTTCTTCTGCTTTAAGATCTCCAGCGCCTCGTCCGTGTAGCCCGGTGCGATGACACCGTCCGAAACCTCGCGCTTGATCACCAGTGCCGTACTCTTATCACAGACGTCCGAGAGGGAAATGAAATCCCCGAAGGAGGACATCCGGTCCGCACCGCGCGCGCGGATGTAGGCATTCGCCAGCGGTGTGAACTCCATGTCCATATCGTCCACCCAATAGATCTTCTTCTCGACATCGGACAGCGGCTGTCCGACGGCGGCTCCCGCGGGTGACACATGCTTGAAGGAGGTGGCGGCTGGAAGGCCGGTTGCCCTCTTTAATTCGCGCACCAGCTGCCAGCCGTTGAAGGCGTCCAGAAGATTGATATATCCTGCGCGTCCGTTCAACACTTTGATGGGAAGCTCCCCGTCCTGCATATAGATCCGTGACGGTGTCTGATTCGGATTGCACCCGTATTTCAATATGTATTCCTGCATGTTGTTCTCCTCCCTACTGATTTTTGTTTATGATTCTTGACTCATATTTCCCGGTTTCAATATCGATAAAGCGGACAAACAGCGATACCTTGTTGTCCTCATTCAGACTGTTCCAGACCATCTCCGTAAAGGAATCAATGTCACTCCCAATGTCAATCCGCGTGGGCTCCCCTTCAAAGCTGGGAAGCGGATTTCCGTCTCCTATATAAGTGTGGATGAAATGCCCCTCTCCGGCGGCCGGATTGGAATAGGCAAAGGTGAAACGACTGCAGGAGGAGGGATCTCCATGATTACTCTTTAAGATGGACATCTCATAGCTGAACTCCCCGCCGCTGACATACAGAATCCCGGAAATTCTCGGCGTATAGTTCGGCGCATCCGGCTCAAACTCGCGCGTGCGCAGCGCCTGTTCAAAGGTCTGCTTTTGGTTCATCAGCTCATAGATGGTGTCGGTCTGGTCACCGTTGGTGACAATCGTCTTGTCGCCAAGAACCCGCACCGGAGCATAGATGACAAGGCTCGGATCCTCCATCTTTTCCGGCTCAAATGCCTGTGTGCGGATGCCCTCACCGTCCTCTACAAAAATGCGGTTTCGGCTGTTGGCGCTTCTTCCCATGATAAAGTAAGCGGTCACCGCCTTTTTCCCATCCGGCGTGCGTCCGATCACAATTCCCCGTCCCGGGTATGTGGTGGAAGCAAGCTCCCTGTCAAGTGATTGTGTCTGCATCATGTTCTCCTCCTTCAGCAAATTTTTTAAATTGGGAATTGTCAAACCCATTCTCAGTGTGCTATAATAGCTATTGTTGTAACGGGGTATGGCTCAGCTTGGCTAGAGCGCACGGCTGGGGGCCGTGAGGTCGCAGGTTCGAAT
>JAFLRQ010000090.1 GCA_022511395.1 Agathobacter sp.
TGGCGTCCCTGCAGACGGCAATCAACTCGAAGGATGAGGGCTCCGTCAGGTCGCTCGTTCAGACATATAAGGAACAGTTGTCCGGCGAGGGAGACAATTCCGGCGAGGGAGATGAAGGCGACAACAATAACTCCGGCAGCAACAATAACCACGGCGGGGATGATAATTCCGCTGGAGAGGATGATAATTCAGGCTCAGGGGACGAAGATGATTTCGGTGAGGAATTTGATCCGAGTCTTGAGGTGTGATCTGCGATGAAGGCCGGAAAGCTTTCCGAGGCGGAGTTGAAGCGCTCGGTTCTTGGACAATTGCATGCATCGGGGGATAGGGCGCAAATTCCGGCGATTGGACAGGACGGCGCCATTGTCCGCACGGACGGCGCGGATGTTGTCTGTGCGGTGAGCACGATGCCCGCGGCACCTGCCATGCGTGTGCCGGTCACTGTGTATACGGCATGCAACAACCTTGCCTGTTGTGGCGCGGATCCTGTGGGTATCTTGGTGAGCCTGCTTTTGCCCACCTCAGCGGATGAGCAGATGCTCAGGGGTATGATGGGTGAGATCGATGCCGTTTGTGCCGGAGAACACATGCAGGTGCTGGGCGGACATACGGAGGTGACCAGACAGGTGACGCGGCCTGTGCTCTCGGTTACGGCGGTCGGACTGCTCCGCAGGGATGCGCCGGTTGGGCAAACGGTGCGGCCCGGTATGGACATTCTGGTGACGAACCGCGTCGGTACGGCCGGGGCGGCCATTCTTGCGCATGTGCGGGAGGAGGAGCTTCGGAGCCGGTATGCACAGCCGTTTCTTGACCGGGCGAAACAGACGGACGGAGGCCTGTCTGTTCGAACTGCGGCGCTCGCCGCGCTTCAGTCGAAGGCGGCGGCGATGCATGATGTCTCGGCCGGAGGTATCTATGGAGCACTCCGGGAGTTTGCGGAAAATTTCGATGTCGGTCTGGAAATTGATCTGAAAGCGATCCCCATTCGTCAGGAGACGGTGGAAATCTGCGAATTTTTTCACCTGAATCCGTATAAACTGTTATCCACAGGAAGTCTTTTGGTTGCGGCAGAGGACGGAGGCGTCGTCGCGGCGAAGATCCGGCAGGCAAACGGTGAGGCCGCGGTGATCGGGAAGATCACAGACGGAAACGACAGAGTTCTTCTCTGCGGGGAGGAGCGCCGTTTTTTGGAGACAACACAGACAGACGAACTGTATAAAATCATAGGGAGCTGAGTATGAGAGAAAAGATTTTGTTTTACATAGAGAAAAACAGCCGGATTGGGCTGTCAGAGCTGTCGGCTATGCTGGATATGGAAGAGGCGGCGGTGATGAACGAATTGGAGGCGATGGAGCAGGAGGGAATTATCTGCGGCTATCACACACTGATCAACTGGGATAAGGCGGGTGCGGAGAAAGTGACTGCACTCATAGAGGTGCGCGTGACTCCTCAGAGAGGTATGGGCTTTGACAAGGTGGCGGAGCGCATTTACAATTACCCGGAGGTCACCTCTGTATATTTGATTTCCGGCGGCTTTGACCTGATGGTGACTCTGGAGGGGCAGACCTTAAGGGAGATCTCCCAGTTTGTGTCCGACAAGCTCTCCGCGCTGGATCAGGTCTTGAGCACAAAGACAAATTTTATCCTCAAGAAGTATAAGGATCATGGGACGGTCATGGCTGCCCCCTCAAAAGATGAAAGGATAATGATGGCGTAATGAGAGATCCGTTATCAAAAACAATTGTAACCATACAGCCCTCGGGAATCCGGAAATTTTTTGACATTGTGAGCGAGATGAAGGACGCGATTTCGCTGGGGGTAGGCGAGCCGGATTTTGACACACCGTGGCATATAAGGGACGAGGGAATTTATTCTCTGGAAAAGGGGAGAACCTTCTACTCTTCCAACGCGGGCCTAAAGGAGTTAAGAATCGAGATCTCAAATTTTTTGGATCGGAGATATGGTCTGAAATATGACTACAACAAGGAGATTATCGTTACGGTGGGCGGCAGTGAGGCGATTGACATTGCCATGCGCACAATGCTGGATCCCGGCGACGAGGTGTTAATTCCGCAGCCAAGCTATGTGTCCTATGTGCCGTGCTGCGTGTTGGCGAACGGCGTACCGGTGGTAATTGAGTTGAAGGCCGAGAACGATTTTCGCCTGACCGCAGAGGAGTTGGAAGCGGCGATTACGCCGAGGACAAAGCTTTTGGTGCTGCCGTATCCGAACAATCCCACCGGAGCCGTGATGGAGAGGAAGGATCTGGAGCGCATCGCTGAGCTGGTGGAGAAATATGACCTGTTTGTGCTGAGCGACGAAATTTATTCGGAGCTCACTTATCTGGAAAATCATGTGTCCATAGCCTCCCTTCCGGGGATGCGGGAGCGCACCATTGTGATCAACGGTTTTTCCAAGTCTCACGCAATGACTGGATGGCGTCTGGGCTATGCATGCGGGCCGGAGACTGTGATCGGGCAGATGCTCAAGATCCACCAGTTTGCGATCATGTGCGCACCTACAACCAGCCAGTACGCTGCGGTGGAGGCAATGAAGAACGGCGATGCGGATGTCGAAATGATGCGCGGGGAGTATGACGGCAGGCGCCGCTATGTCCTCAAGCGTTTCCGGGAAATGGGGCTGGATTGCTTTGAACCCTTTGGCGCGTTCTACGCGTTTCCCTGTATTAAAGAGTTTGGTATGACCTCCGATGCGTTTGCCACGGAGCTTTTGAATGAAGAGAAGGTGGCAGTGGTGCCGGGTACGGCCTTTGGGGAGTGCGGCGAGGGGTTTGTCCGTATATCCTATGCCTACTCGCTGGACGATTTGAAGGAGGCGCTTGGGCGGGTGGAGCGTTTCATCTGCAGGCTTCGGGAAGAGAATTGAGATGAATATTGTATTGTACGAGCCGGAGATTCCGTCGAACACAGGCAATATCGGCAGAACCTGTGTGGCGACCGGCACAAGCCTGCACCTGATCGAGCCGCTGGGATTTTCGCTGGCGGAGAAGCAGTTGAAGCGTGCCGGAATGGATTACTGGGAGGAATTGGACGTGACTACTTATGTGGACTGGCAGGATTTTCTGGGACAGCATCCGGGCGCGAAGCTCTACTATGCCACCACGAAGGGACGGCATGTGTATTCGGAGGTCTCTTATGAGCCGGATTGTTATCTGGTGTTCGGAAGAGAGAGCGCAGGCATCCCTGAGACCATTCTGAAGGAAAATCCGGACTCATGCGTGAGGATTCCGATGATCGGGGAAACCCGGTCCTTAAATCTGGCAAACTCCGTGGCCATTGTGCTTTACGAGGCGCTCAGACAGAATCAGTTTGCCGGCATGAAGCTGGAAGGCAATTTACACCGATTACATTGGGACGAATGAGATGGGAATAATCAGATCAGAAAAATTAGTCCATGAATTCATCCGCCGGGATGAGGAGGGCAATGTGGAGTCCATCACGACCGCATTGGATCATGTCGATCTGGATGTGAAGGAGGGACAGTTCATTGCGATCCTCGGTCACAACGGCTCCGGAAAGTCCACGCTGGCAAAGCATATCAACGCTCTGCTGGCACCGACGGAGGGAAGCCTCTGGGTGGACGGCATGGATGTGGAAAAAGAGGAAAATATCCTGCGGGTGAGAAAGACTGCCGGAATGGTGTTTCAGAATCCGGACAATCAGATCATTGCGAGCGTAGTGGAGGAGGACGTGGGATTTGGTCCGGAGAACATCGGAGTGCCCACGGATGAAATCTGGGAGCGGGTGGACAGGAGCCTTGCGGCGGTCGGCATGACAAAATACCGCAAGCATTCACCGAACAAGCTCTCTGGCGGGCAAAAACAGCGCGTTGCAATTGCCGGGGTTGTGGCGATGGAACCAAAGTGCATCATTTTCGACGAACCTACTGCGATGCTGGATCCCAATGGGCGCAGGGAGGTGATCCGCGCCGCCATCGAGCTCAACCGGAAAAAGGGCGTCACGATCCTTCTGATCACGCACTATATGGAAGAGGTGGTTGACGCGGATTATGTCTATGTCATGGAAAAAGGACAGATTGTTATGTCCGGCACGCCAAGGGAGATTTTTTCCCGGGTGGACGAGCTGAAGGCGCATCGGCTGGATGTGCCGCAGGTGACACTGGTCGCCGACAAGCTGCGCAAGGCGGGGCTGGACATTTCGGCGGGAATTCTGACCAGAGAGGAACTGGTGCGGGAAATCTGCCGTCTGCAGAAGCAGTGACGGATGACGATGACGGGGAATTGGTATGTCGATTATTTTGGATAAAATCAACTATTGTTACAGCGAGGGGACGGCTTATCAGATTCAGGCACTCAAGGATATCAACCTTGAGATTAAGGACGGGCAGTTTGTCGGAATCATCGGGCACACGGGTTCCGGAAAATCTACGCTGGTGCAGCTGATGAACGGTTTGCTAAAGGCAACCTCCGGCACCATCTATGTGGACGGGCACGACATTTACGAGGACGACTACGACATGCGTGCACTGCGAAGCAAGGTGGGGCTGGTGTTCCAGTATCCGGACCATCAGCTTTTTGAGACAACAAATTATGAGGATGTGTGCTTCGGACCGAAAAATCAGGGACTGGAGAGAAAAGAGGTTGAGCTGCGGGCTTACGAGGCGCTGCACAATGTCGGTTTCCCGGAGGAGCTGTATTTCCAGCCTCCGTTTGATCTCTCCGGCGGGCAGAAACGCCGCGTGGCGATTGCCGGCGTGCTGGCAATGAAACCGAGTGTGCTCATTCTGGACGAACCTACGGCGGGACTGGACCCGGCGGGGCGGGACGAAATTCTTGGCCTCATTGCAAAGATGCACAGAGAACTCGGCATTACGATTCTGCTTGTGTCGCACAGTATGGAAGATGTGGCAAAATATGTGGATCGTCTGATTGTCATGAATCAGGGCTCGGTCATGTTTGACGGAACCCCAAAGGAAGTGTTTCCGCATTACAGAGAGCTGGAGGCGGTCGGTCTTGCAGCTCCGCAGGTAACCTACCTCATGCATGAGCTCAGAGAAAAGGGGCTGCCTGTAAATGTGAATGTGACCACCGTGGAGGAGGCCGCGGCAGAGATAAGGAAAATATTATGTTAAGAGACATCACAATAGGCCAGTATTATCCGGCGGAGTCCGTCGTACATAAACTGGACCCGAGAGTCAAGCTTTTTTCAACATTGATCTATATTATTGCGCTGTTCACGTTTCGGGGAATACTGGGATTTGCAATCATTACTGCGGGGCTTACGCTGGCGATTCTGCTGTCGAAGGTTCCGTTTAAGTTCATGATCAAGGGACTGAAGGCGATTATCATACTTCTTCTGATCACGGCGGTATTTAACCTCTTGTTCACGCCGGGGGATGTCGAGTATTGGAGCCGGGGACCCTTTCATCTGACCGATACCGGAATCAGAAATGCGATTCTTATGGTGGTAAGGCTGGTGTATCTGATTTTGGGCACCTCCCTGATGACCCTGACGACGACTCCGAACCAGTTGACGGACGGGCTGGAGAAATCCTTGAGGCCTCTGAACAAAATCCATGTGCCTGTGCACGCAATCGCGATGATGATGTCGATTGCCCTGCGCTTTATCCCGATTCTGCTCGAGGAGACGGACAAGATCATGAAGGCGCAGATGGCGAGGGGGGCGGACTTTGAGCACGGAAATCTGATCCGGAGAGCGAAAAACATGATCCCTCTTCTGATCCCGCTTTTTGTGTCGGCATTCCGGCGGGCGGATGATCTGGCGATGGCGATGGAGGCGCGCTGTTACAGCGGCGGTGCGGGGCGGACGAAGATGAAGCCGTTAAAGTACGGGAGGAATGACCGACTGACCTACCTCTTGAATTTTGTGTTTCTCGGACTGGTGATTGGTGCGAGAGTTCTTTTCTTTATGTAAGGATATGAGAGTAAAATTGGTTGTGGCATACGACGGCACAAACTACTGCGGCTGGCAGATCCAGCCCAACGGTGTGACGGTCGAGCAGAAAATAAATGAGGCCCTCACGGAGCTTCTCGGCGAAGAAATTCAGGTGATTGGAGCGAGCCGCACGGACGCGGGGGTGCATTCGCTTGGAAATGTGTGTATTTTCGACACGGATTCCCGCATGCCTGCAGAGAAGATCAGCTATGCCCTGAACCGGCATCTGCCGGAGGATATTGTAGTGCAGGATTCCTGCGAGGTTCCGGATACCTTTCATCCCCGCTATGCGAAGAGCAGCAAGACCTACGAGTACCGCATTTTAAACCGCAGATTCCGCTTGCCGGGCAGAAGGCTGGATACTTACTTTTATCACTATCCGCTGGATGTGGAGAAAATGGACCGGGCGGCGCATCTGCTGGAGGGCGAGCACGATTTCAGGAGCTTCTGCGCAGTAAATGCGCAGGTCAAGACTACGGTAAGAACCATATACAGCTGTTCGGTGTGCAGGGAGGATGACATCATTGCCATCCGCGTCACGGGCAACGGCTTTTTGTACAATATGGTGCGCATCATCGCCGGAACCCTCATCAAGGTGGGTGCGGGAGAGCTTTACCCGGAGCAGATTGCAGACATTCTGGCCGCCTGTGACAGGACGGCTGCGGGACCGACAGCACCGGCGCACGGGCTTACGATGGTGGGGATTCAGTACCAGTAGAAGAAATTATTCTTGACAGATGGGAAAAGGCGTACTATAATATGTAAGTCTGTGAAAGTATGTAAATGTAAGCCAAAGCCCCGGCGAGCATTTGCCATAGAGGTTTACGATGGGAATCGTAACAACATCCAACAAGCAGAGAAGAAGGAGCGTCCGGACATACGAGCCTTTGCTGCTGCTTATCGCAACGCTTTATTGATCAAGGAGGAAGAACCATGAAGACATTTATGGCGAGCACTGCTGCCATTGAGAGAAAATGGTATGTAGTTGACGCAGAAGGCAAAACTTTAGGACGTTTGGCATCTGAGGTTGCCAAGGTATTAAGAGGCAAGAATAAGCCGATCTTCACCCCCCACATTGACACCGGCGATTACGTGATTGTCGTGAACGCGGAGAAGGTCAAGGTGACGGGACGCAAGTTGAGTCAGAAGATCTATTATCGGCACTCCGGATATGTCGGAGGACTCAAGCAGACGACTCTTCGTGAGATGATGGCAAACCATCCGGAGCGCGTGATTGAGCATGCGGTGAAGGGAATGCTCCCGAAGGGACCGCTCGGAAACAAGATGTACACCAAATTGTTCGTGTATGCAGGACCGGAACACAAGCACGCAGCACAGAAGCCGGAAGCTTTAACATTCTAAGAGGAGGGAACGAAGTTGGCGAATTCAGCAAAGTATTACGGAACGGGAAGAAGAAAATCATCGGTTGCCAGAGTGTATTTAGTACCGGGCACCGGAAAGATTACAATCAATAAAAGAGATATCGACGAGTACTTAGGGCTTGAGACCCTCAAGTTGATCGTCCGTCAGCCGCTTGTTGCGACTGAGAACACTGACAAATTTGATGTCAAGGTAAATGTAAAGGGCGGTGGTTATTCCGGCCAGGCAGGAGCGATCCGCCACGGCATTGCCCGCGCTCTGCTTCAGGTGGACAGCGATTACAGACCGGTTTTGAAGTCTGCCGGTTTCCTGACCAGAGATCCGCGTATGAAGGAGCGTAAGAAGTACGGTTTGAAGGCAGCCCGCCG
>JAFLRQ010000091.1 GCA_022511395.1 Agathobacter sp.
GTATTTACGTCGGGTTTCCCTCGCAAAGCTACTTCGGAAGAGTATTCAAGAAATATACGGGCATGACACCGCTAAAATACCGGGAAGCACATCGGCTGCATGAGTTCAGCAGTCAAAGCGGCCGTTGAGATGATCGGGGAGACGAGGATATGGAATATTCGAATTGGATTTGGACAAGCGGCTGGAGCGCCGGGGATGACATCGTGCCAAGGCTGGTATATTTTCGCCGGGAGCTGACCCTGAAAGAGCTCCCGGAAACTGCGGTACTCCATATCTCTGCCGATACGCGATATAAGCTCTATGTCAATGGCAGCCTCGTCCAGCTTGGGCCGTCAAAGGGTGACAGTCAGGTGTGGTTTTACGACGAAGCAGACGTGACGCCGTATCTTTGCCCAGGCAGAAATGTGATCGCCGCAGCCGTACTCAGGTATCCGATCTTAGGGAAAGCAGGAAACCACAGCCTGTTCCGAACGCAGACACCCGGACTTTATGTGAAAGGCGTGATCGGCACAGAAGATGTTTCCGCCAATGAGATATGGCGCTGCCATGTGGACCGCACTGTGCAGTTTTACGCGGAGGAAGATGGCTTTGCCCCGCTTATCATCCACGAAAAAGCCGGAATCGATCCCGGTACGTTCGGCTGGCGCGGCAATGACTTTGACGGCCGATCATGGTCGGACGCCAAGCCTTATGACAAATGGGATATGCCGGAAGCGGTCAGCCCCGCCGGGCTGACACCCCGAACGATTCCGTATATGTATCGAAACCCGCGATCTTTTGTCGGCGTGTTTGATCTGCCAAACTCGAAAATCACAAAGGAGAGATGGGAGTCGCTGGCACGGGGGGACGACGGGATCACACTCGCCCCAAACAGCGAGAATGTGGTCGTCTTTGATGCCGGAGAAGAAATAAACGGCTATTTGCGGCTGCGCGTGTCTGCCGGCGCCGGGGCGTCGATTGAAATACTTGCGGCGGAGTGCTACAGCATCCCGACAGAGAGCGGCAGTGAAAAGCGGAATCGTCTTGACAGAAAAAACGGGCGTCTGGAAGGCTATACGGATTATTACACCGTGTGGGGCGCAGGGATCGAGGGCGCTCCGGAGATTTATGAGCCTTATTGGTATCGTACCTTTCGTTTTGTTCGCCTGACCGTCCGCACGGGGGCCGAACCGCTTACGCTCCATGAGTTTTCCTATGAGGAAACGGGCTATCCGCTGGGGGTCGGAACGAAGGTTGTCACGTCCGACGCCTCTCTGTCGGATGTTTGGGACATTAGTCTGCGTACCTTGCAAAGATGTATGCAGGAAACTTACATGGACTGCCCTTACTATGAACAGCTTCAATATGCCATGGATACGCGCGCCGAGGCCCTTTATACCTATGCCGTTTCAGCCGACGACCGGCTGGCAAGGAAGGCCATTGACGACTTCCGCCGCGCACAGCGGGCGGACGGCCTGCTCAACTGCTGCTACCCGAACGTCAATCCCAACGTCATACCCGGCTTTTCGATCTATTACATCCTGATGGTACACGATCATATGATGTACTTTGGGGACAAAACGCTGATACGGGAGAATCTCCCGGCGGTAGACCGCATCCTTCATTTTTTTGATGCGCACATGACGCCGGAGGGACTGGTGGGACAAATTGGCGGAGAGATCTATCAGTCGCCGTTCTGGTCGTTTGTCGATTGGGCGGAACCTTGGCTGGCCACCTCCGGTATGCCTCCTGCGGGCCTGAAAGGCCCAATTACAATGGAAAGCCTGCTCTATGTTTTGGGGCTGCAAAAGGCGGCTGAGCTGTGTGATTATGCCGGACGGCACGATACGGCGAGCGAATACCGCTGCCGCGCCGTTTCGGTGCAGTGCGCGATCCGCACGCTCTGTATGGACGCTGACGGAATGATCTTAGACGGGCCCGGGAGCGGCGATATCAGCCAGCATGGACAAGTGTTTGCGGTTCTGACCGATACGGTCAGCAAGAAGGAGGGGCGCAGGAATCTCCTTGCGACGCTCCGAAGCGATGAATATGCCCGCTGCACCGTGGCAATGTGCTATTATCTGTTTCGCGCCATGGAAAAAACAGACCTCTATAAATACACAGACCAATATTGGGACATCTGGCGCGGGATGATCCAGAACGGCTGCACAACAAGCGTGGAATCGAACAGCAACCCACGCTCCGAATGTCATGCATGGGGCGCGGTTGCGTTGTATGAGCTGCCGTCTGTGATATTAGGCGTCCGCCCTGCCGCCCCAGGCTATGAAAAGATACAGGTATCTCCCGTACCCGGATATCTGACAAGCGCATCCGGGACGGTACGAACGCCTGTAGGGGACATCGGAGTCAGTTGGGAACTGCGCGATCACAAGATACACAAAGAAATCCGTTGCACGGAGGCAGTAAGAGCCAGGCTGTTATATTGAGACTCAGCGATAGAAGGACAAAAACAGCGATAAAAAGATATACGGTTAAAGTATCCGTATGATATGCTTCACACAGTTTAAGGAATTGGCCAATTCCGGAGGAGCGTCTCACAGACGGACACAGCGGTCCGCCACAAAAAAAAGGAGTGATAATATGGCAAAAGACCTTGGTTTAGACAAAGACGGTCAGAAAAAACATTTGCGTCCGGTGGATTATCTGACGGACTCTTTGGGGCAGTTTGCCCTGAATGCCAACGGGCAGTTGACGGGACAACTGACCTACTTCTACACAACGAAGATGGGCATGGCGTCTACCACTGTTGGCACGGTGCTTCTGATTTCCAAGATTTTTGACGCGGTCAGCGACCTGTTCATGGGTAAACTCGTCGACAAAACCAATACGAAGGCCGGCAAGGCCCGCCCCTGGCTGCTCCGCATGACCATTCCTGCTTTTCTGGCCTGTGTGCTGCTGTTCACCGTTCCCCCTAGCATGGGCAATTTCCGCTATGTATATGCTTTGATCACCAGCGTGTTCGCCTCTGCCATCGTCTATACGGCCATCGCCGTTCCCTATTATGCGATGATGTCGTTTAAGACCAGAAGTTCGGAGGAAAAGGGTAAGATGGGAACCTTCCGCGCGGCCGTTGGCTATGCCATTGGTGTGTTCTGCGGCATCGGCCTCATCCCTATTACCACAGCTTTGGGTGACGACCAGAGGGCGTGGATCATATTCGGCGGGATTCTGGGCGTTCTCTCCGCAATCTGCCTGCTCATCACCTATATGTTCTCCCGCGAGATTTATCACGACGAGGGCGAGATGGCGCAAAAGGAGGCAAGTATCTCCATTATTGAGGGCCTCAAAATTCTCATTAAAAACAAGTATTGGATTGTTATTACCCTCGTGGGCGTTGCTATGAACTTGGTGTACGGCATCGCTTTAATTGCTCCTTTGTATTACGGTGCCATCCTTTTGGACGATCCTGAGTTCTACAGCATCGTCAACACCGTCAACATCTTTCCCTCTGTGCTCGGCTTTTTGACCGTCAGCTTCTGGATCAAGCGGTTCGGGCTGACCGGTACCGCGAAATGGGCATCTGTCATCGGCATCGCCGGATGCCTTATCCGCACAATCGTACCGATGAATTCCTATGTGTTCCTTGCGGCTAACTGTCTGGTCATGTATGCGACCATTCCCCTGATTTCTGTGCTTCCCGCTATGACGCTCAATACCGCTGAGTTGAATATGCAAACGAGCGGTGTGCGTATAACCGGCATGACAAACGCCTCCAACTCTTTCGTCGGCAAGCTCGGTGGCAGCGTGGGCGGTTCCCTGATCGGTTGGGTTCTGGGTGCCGGCGGCTTCGACGCTTTCAACGCCGGTGAAATGGAAGGCGTGACCGTTGGCCTCCAGCAGGCCGTTTTCACGATTAACAACTACATCCCGCTGGCCATGTTCGTGATTATCTTCCTCCTCCTGTTCCGCTATAAGTATGAGGAACTGCTTCCGGAGATCCTCAGAAAGAACGAAGATCTGGAAAAAGGCACGGCGAAATAATTCGCTGGCACAGCACCCAATGCTGAAACGGAAAAGACGCCGGAAATCATCTGATTTTCGGCGTCTCTTTGTAAAAATCTATGGAGGTATTGTATGATGGAACCTATTATGATCTTCAAGGTATACGCTGACCCGAAAGACTGCTCGGATATGACGTGTCCGTATGGCGGGGTCTCTTTTATTCCCTTCACCGCGACGGTAGAATCTGACTTATTTACCGGTAAAACGGTTCCTGGAGCCTGTGACGTACAGGTGGAAAATCCCGCGGGAAGTCGGAATATGTGCGCAAAATATATGTTCAAGGGCACAGACAGTGAGGGGAATGACTGCCACCTTTTCGTTGAGAACAACGGGTATCTGGCCGAGATAATGAGAAACGACCCCTTCTTTCATGCCTACCCCCGGTTTATAACTGACTCTCCCGTACTCGGTGCGTATCTGAGCCAGCAGCGTTTCCGGTCAGAGGTTCAAAGCCGCAACTGGGGCATAGAAATCCGCATTTATGACGTGCTGAAAGCTTGACGATCTGTTTGAAGGAGTGTTCACATGGAATTTTTCATAAAAAAAGACTATTCAAAGCATCGCTTTGACAAGCACTGGCAATTCGGGGTAGGAAGCGATCATGCCGTACAGATGCTGAGAAAGGACTATTGTGAGCAGCTGAAACGGGTACATGATGAGCTTGGCATTCGTTATGTGCGCTTTCATGGAATATTCTGTGACGACATGAAAACCATACAGACATTTGAGGATGTACTCGGCATTTCTGGAACGGACCATTTTCAGCAGGTTTCCTTCCGACGCTGCGGACAGGTCTATGACAACGTGCTTTCCTGCGGCATGAAGCCCTTTGTGGAGCTTTCGTTTATGCCTACCCCGCTGGCGAGGGTCCGGGCGAATCCACAAGTGCTCTACGCGGCAAACACGAACCCGCCTGTGAACTATGAAAGGTGGGGCCGCTTCATTGAGAGCTTTATCCGCTATCTTTTGAACCGATATGGACAAGAGGAAGTTGAAACGTGGTATTTTGAGGTATGGAATGAGCCAGACTTGCAGCATCCATTTTTCAAAGGTACGCAGGAGGACTATTTCGCGTTGTATGATGTGACGGCCAGGACAATTAAAAACGTCTGCCCTGCTCTGCGTGTCGGAGGACCAGCTACCAGTGGAAGTCATTGGATCAGCGACTTCGTGCGGCATTGCCGCAAGAGTGATATTCCGGTGGATTTTATATCAAGCCACCAATATGTCGGAGACCCCTTTATCGGCGTCTCCAGCGACAATCAGGATAAGCCGAGCGAGCTGCTGACGCCGGAGGAACAAGCGGAAAGTCAAAAGGAATTTTTCGCCTCCGTTGATGAGGGGATGCCGTTGCTGTCCATTCTGCGGCGATTGTTTGGCGATCCAAGCGAGAAGGATGGGTTGGATCGCGACGTTTTCTCCAAAAACGCGGATTTGGCACGGGAACAGGCGGATGGGCTTCCGCTTATTTATGATGAGTGGAACATGGTCGCCATGTTCAGCGCCTACAGCAATGATACAAGAAAACAGTCCGCTTATGTTGTGAGGACCGCTCTGAACATGGAGGGAAAGACAGACGGGACGGCCGTGTGGTGTTTCTCGGATATTTTTGAGGAACTGCATCAGTTCCCGGAGGAATTTCACGGAGGCTTTGGCTTGCTGACACAGGGCGGAATCCCAAAACCAACCTTCTTTGCCATGAAGATGCTGGCGGAAGCGGGCGATGATCGCGTTGACCTTCCCGTAACGGAGGGAGTCGTGGAAGCGGCGGCGTTTGAGAGCGATACGGAAAAGCAGGTGCTTCTGTATCGGCAGAACCTGAAACAAGAGAATTTGCCGAAGGAGCCTGTCACAATCAAAGTAGAGCTGGAGCGTGAGCCGCAGAGGGTCGTTTTACAGCGGATCGATGAAACACATTGCAATCCGCTGAAACTCTGGGAGGATATGGGTTCCCCCGAGGAACTGACCCCTAATGAACTTGCCGCGTTAAAGAAGCAGGCTGAGCTGTTGGATGAAACCGTCAATTACCGATACGAACATGGGGTACTCACCTGTGAGGCACGGCTCGGCGTGAATGACGTATATTTTTTCAGAATTACGAAATAAGAAATTCAGATGAATCAAGTATAGTGAGGTACAGGAGCGCTACTTCCGCTACTCCGCCATTGACGAGGAGCGGGCGCTGGTGGACCGCATAGAGATCCTGGCCATGCTGGAGGCTGCGGCGAGTCTTGTGGAAATCGATTCCATAAGGCAGATCGTTCTGAAGAAGGCACAGGAACTGGGCTTTTATATGACTCCAGAGGCCGAACCTGTCAAGGTATTACCGCGCAGTCAAAACATTGCGCTGCTCACCAAACGGATGCCCACGGACTATCACTTTGGAACTTTCTTTGTGCCTGCATTCGCCGGGCAGCTTGGTCGCGCCGGTTACACCCTTATGATGAATGAGATTTCACCTGACGAGCTGCGCAGCAAAACCCTGCCTACCCATATGTCTCCAGAGCAAACGGCAGGCATCATAGTTATCGAGCTGTTTGACAAAGAATACTTGAATATGCTGTATGATCTGGGTATCCCCACCATTTCCATTGACGCGTGCTACGGGGCTGATACCTCCCTCTTGAGGTGCGATATCATCTCCATGGAGAACACCGCCAGTACCTTCACGCTGACCAACCATGTCATTTCAGCCGGTGCAAGGCGGCTTGGCTTTGTGGGGGATGTGAAACACTGCAACAGTTTTCACGAGCGGTGGACTGGCTTCTGTTTTGCGTTATGCAGCGCGGGGTTGCCCTTGGATCAGGCTCTCTGTATTCTGGACAGTGATGACTTTCCATATTATGACCCGGAGTGGCTGCGCTCGAAAATCCAGGCAATGTCCGTCATGCCGGACGCCTTTATCTGCGCCAACGATTTCATTGCCCTTGGTACCATGACAGCACTGAAGAGAAAGGGAGTCTCAATCCCAGATGAGGTTATGGTGGCTGGTTTTGACGGCATACCCCAGTCCGCTTTTGTGGAGCCGGCGCTTACAACAGCTCAGATCCCCAGTAACGATATCGGACGTTTGGCCGCAGATATGCTGTTGTCCCGGATTGAAAACCCTGACCGCCCGTTCCAAAGCACATATGTGAAAACTATCCCGCTGTGGCGGGATTCTACTGCAAGGAAGTGAGTAAATTCCCTGAATAATTGCGCACAAACAGGCAGTATAGAAAAGATTCCATACAGCCAATGCGTCAAGAAAAAATCCTGTCAGAATATTGTTGCATTTTTTGTGTTCTTCATTTATCATTACAGTATATTGGAAATTAAAATACTCAACATCTGACTATTCCGATTAAACTTCGGGCAATAGCAATGGTGGAGACACGCAATATGACAGGAGGAAAGTATGGCAAAAGTATTCGACTACGACAATGTACCCACCGTCAAGGTAACTGGAGGGCAGATAAAAGGCTACTTCTACGATGGTGTCCACATTTTTAAGGGCATTCCCTACGCACGAGCCAAACGCTTTCAAATGCCGGTGCCAGTCACGCCGTGGGACGGTGTGAAGCGAACAGCAGCCTACGGATATATCGCTCCGCTGGCGGGGGAGATATATCTTGATGACGAGATCAAAGTACCTCACCGGCATTGGGTCCAGAATGAAA
>JAFLRQ010000092.1 GCA_022511395.1 Agathobacter sp.
GACACATGCGCTTAAGAAACATTCCGCAGGCGGACGCGGTGATTGCCGCAAGCCCATACTGCATCAAAAATGCCGCCTCGCTCCGCGGCGGCTGGCACACATTTCTGGGAAATGACCGTCCCATCCACCTTGAGATCGGCATGGGAAAAGGCCGCTTCCTCATGGACATGGCAGCCTTGCACCCACAAATTAACTATATCGGCGTGGAACGCTACACAAGCGTGCTTCTCCGCGCCGTACAGAAAATGGACGCACTGCAGCTTCCCAACGTGCATTTCCTGTGCGAGGATGCCGCAAATCTGCCGGAGATTTTCGGAGAGGGCGAGGCAGAACGCATTTACCTGAACTTCTCTGACCCCTGGCCCAAGGCGCGCCACAGCCACCGCCGCCTGACCTCCCGCGCATTTTTAGACCGCTACAGCCGCTTTCTCTCGGCGGATGGGCAGCTGGAGTTCAAGACCGACAACCAAGAGCTCTTCGAGTTCTCTCTGGAGGAGATCGACCTCTCCGGCACATGGCGCACCGATGTCTTCACCCGCGACCTGCACCGCGACCCGGCACTGAACGCGGGGAACATCATGACCGAATACGAAGAGAAATTTTCCGCCATGGGCCACCCCATCTGCAAGCTGGCCGCCTCACGGCGGATCACCGGCTCCGGTACACCATAAGGCACAGGCGCATCTCCTCGTCGCTGACCTCCTCTCTGGAAAAGGCGACCTTCTTCACGATCTGCATATACCGCTTCCAGTCCTCCGGCGCCACCCGCCGGTAGGTTTCCGCCAGTTTCCTCTCATACTCCGCATCCGTCATTCCGCTCCACCGCAGGCCGTAATCACCCACGGCGCCTTTTCCAAAGCGCAGGCTTCCGGCAGGAAGAATCCCCTTCTGCAAGCGACGGTAGATGCGTTGGTTGATCCGCCGGACTGCGCGCCGGTGCTGTTTTCTGCGGATCTCCCGCCCAAGCAGCGCGCGGTAGTACCGCATTCCAAGCACAATTCCCACCCCGATCAGAGACGCCAAAGCCAGAACAATGACCACCGCCAAGATAATCCAAAGCGCCTTCTTTCCGTGCGAGCCTGCTGCACCTCCGCCGTGCCCTGACATGCCGTCCTGTGAGGAATCCGAGGCCGCTGTGCCCTGACTGCCACTCCCGCCATGCGCCATATCCCCGCTCTCCGAAGCAGGTGTGGTTTCCGTCTCCGAGGCCGCTGCCGTTTCCGATTCCGTCTCAGTCCCCGGGATCGCCTCCGAGGCCTCAGAGGCCTCAGAACTCTTATTCTCGCTCTCCTCCTGCAGCTGCTCCCGATTCTCCGTATCCGTAGGGAGCGCCTCCGCAAAAGTCTCGTATCCCGGCGTCATTTCCCATGGAATCCAGCCTACATGCTCTATATAGATTTCCACCCACGCATGGCCGTTGCGGTCATATACCGGCGCAGTAAACTCCCCGGTTTCCTCATCCATCCGGAACGCCTGCTTCTTCACAATATAGCCGGACGCATAGCGCGCCGGCACTCCCAGCTCCTGCAAAATCAGCGCTCCGGCGCTGGCAAAATGCATACAGTACCCCTCGTGCCCTGTCTCAAGGAAATACTGGATCGTGTCCGTTCCCGCCGGAATTTCATCCAGATACAGGTCATAGACCGCAAGCTCCGCAAGTCTCTGACGCACCTCATCCGCCAATATCAGACGCCGGGCACTCTGCGGGTCAGAATTCGACACCCCCTGAAAAAGCCCCACCGAATGCTGGCTCAACACGCGCCGCCTTATCAAAGCCGCCTGCTGCGCCACCGCGGGAATTTCGCTCTCCTTCACATAGTGCTCCGCCACGTACGCACTGTACCAGTCCGCACCGTCCCGGTCGTTTTGCTCCGAATCTCCCACAAGGCTCCAGACATTGCCCCCCACAAACTCCAGCGACTTCTGAAGGCGGCGCTTTTTCACCAGCCCCTCGTCCACCACCCACGCATCGGCAATTGCCGCCACATCGGAAAAATAAGGCACCAGCGCCCGGTCTGTTGTTATCTTATAAGTAATCCGATAATTGGTAAATCGATTCCCGTTATAGCTGATTTGCCCGCTGCTCTCATATGGCATCTGCCGAAGGAGCGCACCCAGCCGATCCCTGTTGATCTTGTCCGCCTGCGTCGCCCGCCGGTATTCCCACGGGTTCTGCAGCCATGTACCCTTCTGGTAAGTCCCGCTGTAAAAATCTGCCAGATACAGGTTGCTCTTCGGTGCTGTATCTGCGGTAATCTCCAGCATCAGCTTGTCCCGATACTTTGGAGTAGAGTTGTCCACCCTCGCCTCGTCGGTCGCCGTCAGACGGTTTCCAATGCCTGTGATCTCTGCCTCCAAATTCTGCTGGAAAGCAAGCATTTCCGGTGCCTTCTCAGGAATTTGTCCCACTGGGCGAGCGAACACCCGTGGAGTGATCCCAAGAACCAAAATCGCAAGCAGCGCAATCCGGGCAAGCGAGCCAAGTCTCCACGCGACCGAATGAAGCCTCCGCTCCTTCCGCGCGGAAACGGCGTGAAACCTTGTGGAATCCCCCGCCCCCGCACAGAGCACGGCCAGTCCCGCAAAAAACATCGCAAGGCCCGGCCAGCCCGGCAGCACATCCACCAGAAGGCCAAGGGAGAGCGCGCCAAGCGGCATAAGCAGCAGAGGCCAGCGCTGCCCGCACGCATAGCGCAGCAGCAGCAAAAGCAGCAGAATGACAAGAACCGCAAAGAAAAACGCCTCCGGCACCAGAACCCGATCTCCCCCGTTCACCATAAGATTCGTGTGGTAATACGCATTCCACGCCTCCAGATAGTCTCCATACGCCGCAGTCAGACCGCTGCGCAGCTCTGCGGCATGCCGGAAGATATACCTGCCCCCCAGCACAAAATATACGATCTCCAGCCCCACACAGATCAAGGAATGAAAGCGTCCTGCGGCAGGTGCTGCCACGCCGAACAGCAGAATGGTTATCACAAGATAAAACTGCAGCCTCAAAAATCCGCCGGGCACCATGGTCCATGAGGGAAACTCGTCCTGCAGGATCCGAAAAAAAGACATCAGCAAAAGCTCCGACGCCGCCAGCATGTGGACCGCATCCACCAAAAGCACCGTGACATTCCCTGCCGGATTCTCATATTCAGTTGTCGGAACGAACGATATCTCTCTCATATTACTCTCTCACAAAACCAGCTCCAGACCCCCAAGGGCTTCCCTCCAGCCCTTGCCGTCGAACGCTGCCAGCCGCTCCCCATTCTGCCACAGCGTCAGGTCTCCCCGCAGCTCCAGCGTATAAAGCAGACGGTCAAAGCGGTATTTCTCCCGATAGCGCTCCGTCGGCTCTGTCTGCGGCTTTGCGGAACCGTCTCCCAGATAGCCGCATACCGCAATATAGTATCCCTCCTCGTCGTCCACGCGCGCCCTCACCATATCCTGACGGATATCGCTGTACCACGACACAAAATGCGCACACGCACGGTCCATCAGGGAAAAACTCAACGTCGCCGCCGCAGAGACAAATGCCTCTGCGTTGCGGGCCGCGAGCCCTCTGTCATCCAAAATCAGCACTACCGGGCAGGCCCGGGGCTGACTGTCCTCTCTCACCATCAGCTCATCCGACTTCGCCGACAGCTTCCAGTGAATGCTTTGCACCTTGTCCCCCGCGCGGAATTCCCGCACATCAAAAATCTCGCCCGAGTCCTCGCCTGCGCGGAAATCGTCGTACACATCCGAGTCCCCAAAGAAATTCCGCAGACGCTCCGAGAGCCGCAGGCCCACCTCCGCCACCTCCGGCAGAACCTGAATTTCCGCGTTTTTTTTCACTCGCAGAGTCCGATGGAAAAGCCCCGTCCAATCATATATCCTGATTTTTTCCAGCGTCACTGTATAGCTGCCCGCCGCCGAGACGCACAATACCGCCCGAAAGGACTCCTTTCCGCGCGCAACAGGCTCCCCACTGTACCACTGCCGTATGGTCCGCCCTCCGCGCCTGCCACGGCAGACGATGCAATAGCGGATCTTCATGCAGGGAAAAATCCCGCGGTTCTCCACGTCAATCAGAACCGTCGTCTCTTTCCCCTTTTCCGCCGTGGTAATCGGAATCCGAAGCCTGCCGCGGATCCGGGTGCCCGCCCACGCCAGCTCCAAAAATGCCAACACCAAAAAGACTGCCCCGGCACAGCCGAGCAGCCCGATTGCAGTCTGCGCATAAATGAGCGCAAGATAAAACGTGGTAAAAATCACCACCATCCCGATCAAAAAGCTCGCCAAGATTCCCCTCCGAACCTGCTGTGTTGTACACTCACAGCTGATTTTGTCTGCCGCGAGTATAGGACGCCGGCTGCCGGACGCTGCCCAGAATCTCCGCCAGCACCGCCTCCGCCGTCACATGTGTCACCCTCGCCTTCGTGTTCAGCACAAGGCGATGCTTCGCGACATCCGGAAAAATGTCGGCGACATCCTCCGGGATCACATAGCCCCGTCCCTGCAGAAACGCCCACGCCTTTGCCATCCGCACGCAGGCGATGGTGCCGCGCGGGCTGACACCCAGCTCAATAAAGGCATTTTCCCGTGTTGCATTCACAAGATTTGTCACATAGGCATAAATATTGTCGTGCATATAAAGCTGAGCGATATACTCCCGCAGCTCTATGAGCGACTCCCCGCTCATAACCGGCTGAAGCGACTCTCCGCCGGGCCTGCTCTTGCCCTTTGCAATCTCAATCTCGCTCTCCGCATCCGGATAGCCCATGCTCATGCAGATCATAAACCGGTCCAGCTGGGACTCCGGCAAAAGCTGGGTTCCCGCGCTCCCCTTCGGGTTCTGCGTCGCCATCACGATAAACGGCTGCGGCACCGGATGACTCACCCCGTCCACCGTCACGCTCCCCTCCTCCATCACCTCAAGCAGCGCCGACTGCGTCTTGGGGGAGGTCCGGTTGATCTCGTCCGCCAAGAACAGGTTGCACATGATCGTGCCCGGATGGTACGCAAACTGCCCGGTCTCCTTTTGGTACATGGAAAAACCCAGAATATCCGCCGGCATCACATCCGGCGTGAACTGTACTCGGTGGTTCAACAGGCCCATTACCTGAGAAAAAGCGAGGGCCAGCGTCGTCTTCCCCACGCCCGGCACATCCTCGATCAGGATATGGCCTCCGGCAAGAATCGCCGCAAATGCCTTGTATATGCACTCGTCCTTGCCCGTGACCGTCTTATTCACCTCCTGCAGGACAGCGGCTGCCTGCCGATATAACTGCTCGTCCATTCTAATCGCCCCCGTTTTCCCGCTCTACAGCTCTATGTAGTGCGGAATGATATCCTCGTACACCCCGTCCGAATTAAAAAATCCTCCGGGAATGACTCCAAGCTGCGTAAATCCAAGCTTCCTGTACAGAGCAAGCGCCGCCGTATTGCTTTTCACCACAGCATTAAACTGCAAAATCCGAAATCCATGCGCTCTCCCCTGCTCCATGCAGTCCTGCACAAGCAGCTCTCCGATATGTCTGCCCCGCAGCTCCCGCTTCACGGCATAGCTGGCATTGCAGATGTGCCCGCACCGCCCCACGTTGTTCGGGTGCAGAATATACAGCCCCAGCACCTCGCCCGTCTCTTCGTCCACCGCGGCGCCCGTGTAGGTTTGCTCCTCAAAAAAAGCCCGTCCGCTCTCCTGATCCAGCAGCTCCCGCTGCGGGAACGCCCTGCCGTCCGCAACCACGCTGTTCCAGATCTCCACGCAGGCCGGCAATTCGCGGTCGGTAAGCGGCTTTATCTCAATCGACATAAGTCCCTCTCAGTCCGTATAACCATACCATGATTGACCCTGTTAAAAACAAGGCACTTTCCATATTGTATAATGATTTCTTAAAGCAGTCAATATGTATAACGCTTGACATGTGTATGGCAAGATGATATTTTCTTTAAAAAAGAGGAGGCCGCCGCTTATGAAAGAAAAAATGAAACGGATAATGGACTGTTTCCACCACTATAATTCTCCTGATATGGCATTTCAGGCCTTTGGGCTGAGCAGGGAAATCGAATATGACGCCTTGGTGGTCGCACCGAGCTATACCCCTTATAAGCTGAAAATGGATAAATACTGCACGGTATCGACTCTCCGGGAGGGTGCGTACATTGCCGGCTATCTTGTCGAAAAAGATGATATGAAAATCGCGTGGATAAAAATCGGCTCATCCGACGCCAACTGTATCGACCATATTGCCGTTTGCGCGGAACTGAACTTTAAGAAAATGATTTTTATTGGGGCAGTCGGCGCATTGAAGGATCACTTTGACCTTGGCGATGTTTGTACCCCTGAGTACTCCATCTCCGGGGGATACGCAAACACATACCTGAAGGAATCCATCAAAGACTATGTGCCGTTTGAAAAAGTGACTCCCCATATGGAATATGTGGACCATGTGATTTCCATTGGAAAGGAAAACGGCTGCGCGGTCAAAAAGGCCTCTGTCTTTTGCACGGCATCCATTGCTCTGGAATACTATCACTTGGATGAAATTAAAGAATTTGGTACGGATTTAATCGAGATGGAGACCAGTTCGTTTTATCTTATGGCCGATTTGCTGGAAATTCCAAGCATCGCGTTGCTTGTCGTGTCAGACAATTCGGCAACCGGCGCCGCGCTTGTAGGAAGGACAGAGGAAGAACAAAAAAAGTATGATGAAGGCAAGAACCAGGTGCTGCCCAAATTAATATTGACCGTGGCGGGGGACTCAAGGTCTGATTTATCGCGAAAATGATAAACCTTCCATTCAATGCATTTGTTGCCTGCGACCCTTGATTTCGCGCATAAGAGCGCATCAAGCGTTTTCGGCACTTTGACCATCCTGTTATCCACAGCCTACACCTAATGCCTCTATTGTCTCCCCGACATCTGCATTTATCACAATGCTGCGGTCTGCGATTTCTTTCGGTGCACCGGCTTCCTTATAGTTAACGCAGACATAAGTCGCCTTCGAATTCTGCGCTGTCATCTGCCAGAACGGATATTTGATAATTCCGGGAGTGTTATAGCCCACACCCAGCTCCATAAACAGAATCCTATGATCCCCTCTTGTATGCAGGAAATTCCCATAGCGCTCTGCGGCCTTGTGCCATCCCTTATCCTCCACAAACCGGTTGTCCGAGCGCAGGTTCATTGTCACAGGCCTTCCGCAATGAGGACAGACGGGCAACAATTCTGACGGAACACGCATGTTCTCCTGCCTCTCCATCATCTGGCGGACAATTGCCTCATTCTCAAAGGTTTCCTGACAGCACGGCTCGCTGCATTGAAACAGACCGTAATCACCCTGTGTATAAAACAGCCTTTTCTTGTCAAAGCCCGCTTTTTGAAAACAATGGTCTACATTTGTCGTTATCACAAAATAGTCCTTGTCCTTTACAAGTTTATAAAGCTCTTCATAGACAGGTTTCGGTACATCCATATAGCGGTTGATCGTGATAAAGCGGCTCCAGTATGCCCAATGCTCTTCCAGTGTATCGTACTGACAAAATGCACCCGAATACATATCGTGGAAACCATACTTTTC
>JAFLRQ010000093.1 GCA_022511395.1 Agathobacter sp.
CGCGATCTTCGCAGGGCGGATTCCCGTCAGAGATCCCCATGGCAGGGTTCTCCCGCAGATGTCCGAGAGCATGCGGTATAACTGCTGTTTTAAAGCATTCTTTCCGGAGCTCCTGTCACCGTCCACAGGAAAGCATATACGCTTCTCATTCCCGACACCGCTGGGGAGAATTTTCCAGCAGAGCTCCGTCTCTGTCTCCCGATAGCACACCTCCAGAAGATTGCTCGCCCCCGCGAGCTCCTCCTCCGTCAAATCCCCCGCGTCGCGGTGCATGCACGCCACGTTTTTCCCCTGCACAGCCTCCTCGGGGCAGGTGTAGTACAGCTCCACATCCTCCCGCGGGAAGAACGCTTTGATCAGCGAATGCACCTCATATTCATAGTTCGGTTGGTTAAGAAATACAAATATCATAAGTACGGATTGCTCATTCTCTCATATTCAATCGTCGTGACATCTCCATGGCCGGAGTAAACGACAGTGTCCTCCGGCAGAGCCAGCAGCTTTTCCCGAATGCTTCGGATCAGCTCAGACATGCTCCCCCGCTCAAAGTCCGTCCGCCCCACAGAACCGCAAAACAGCGTATCCCCAGAGAAAACCGTATTTTCGTAGGGAAAATAGAAGCAGCATCCGCCCGGCGTGTGTCCCGGCGTGTGCAGCACCCGGATGTGAAAGCCCGCCAGATCCAGCTCCTGCTCATCCTTTAAAAACTGATCCGCGTGAAAGACCTCACTCTTTCCCATCAGCCAGCTCACGTTGAGCTTGGGATTTTCCAGTGTCTCCCTGTCATCCTCATGGACATAGATCTGTATGTCAAATTCTCCCGCGAGCTCCTGCGCGCCTTCCGCATGGTCAAAATGCCCGTGGGTCAGAAGCACCGCCACCGGATGAAGCCCCTCTGCGCGCACTCTCTCCGCGAGCTGTCCCGCGCACGCTCCCGGATCGATGATGAGCACCTCCTTCGTCTCCTCGTTAATCGCAAAATAACAGTTGGTCTGCACCGAGCCGACCACATATTGATCTACTTTCAGCTTTCCCATTATCCGGTAGTCCTCTCTATATCCATCACACTCTCAATCTGTCTGAGCTTTTCGACGATGCGGGTGATCTGCTCGCGCCCCTTCGTCTGAAAGCCCACCTCGATTGTGGCAATTCCCTGCTTGCTGGTTTTGGAGTTCACTTTTGAGATATTGATTCCGGCCTCCGTGAACACCCGCGTGATATCCACCAGAAGGCCGGAGCGGTCATGGCAGAATATTTTGATCTCCGCGAGATAATCCGCCGACTCCGCATCGCCCGACTCCGCCTGCCACTCCGCCTCAATCAGCCGGGCACGCTCCAACTCCGAGAGATTTATAATATTGATACAGTCCGTGCGGTGGATGGAGACTCCGCGTCCGCGCGTGACAAAACCGACAATCTCATCGCCGGGAACCGGGCCGCAGCACTTGGACAGATGCACAGCCACATCGTAGAGCCCCTTGACAATGATTCCGCTTTTGTTATGGCGGTGCTGCATATCCTGCTGCTGCGAACGATTCTCATTGATGGACTCCATAATGTCCGAATCGGTCAGCGGAATCAGGTGATCCTTCTTGTACTCCTCGTACATTCGATTGACGATCACGCCTTCCTTCAAACCGCCGTGCCCAATGGTCGCAAGACATGAGTTCCAGTCCCGGAATCCGTATTTGTGCAGGATTTTCTCCTGGTATTCCGTCTTGTTAATGTCCGGGAAATTGATGCCGTGCGCCTTTGCGTAAGAAGCGAGCAGCTCCCTTCCGCGAAGGATATTCTCCTCCTTGAACTCGCTCCGGAACCACTGATTGATCTTGTTCCTTGCCTGCGTACTGCGCACAATGTTCTGCCAATCCCGGCTGGGACCTTTGGAATTCTGCGAGGTAATGATCTCGATCCGATCCCCGTTGCGGATCACATAATCGATGGGAACCAGCCTGCCGTTGACCTTCGCACCAACCATCTTGTTGCCCACCGCCGAGTGGATGCTGTACGCAAAATCAATCGGATTCGAGCCCCTGGGCAGGTTCTTGACCTCCCCTGTGGGCGTAAAACAAAACACCGTGTCCGAAAACAGATCCAAATCGCTTTTCAGCAGGGACATAAACTCCTGATTGTCCGCCAGCTCCTGCTGCCACTCTAAGATCTGCCGCAGCCAGCTCAGCTTTTCCTCCTCTGTCACGGTGGTAGCTGTCGCGCCGCCGTTGTTCGCCTCCTTGTACTTCCAGTGCGCCGCAATTCCATACTCCGCAATGCGGTGCATGTCAAAGGTGCGGATCTGGATTTCGAAGGGCTGTCCGTTCGGCCCGATCAGCGTCGTGTGCAGCGACTGGTACATGTTGGGCTTTGGCATGGCAATATAGTCCTTAAAACGCCCGGGAATGGGCTTATATTTCTCGTGCATAATGCCAAGCACCGAGTAGCAGTCCTTGATATCCTCCACAATGATGCGGATTGCAAACAGATCATAGATCTGGTCGATGGTCTTATTTTGATTCACCATCTTCTTATAGATAGAGAAGAAATGCTTTGCCCGGCCCGAAACCTCTCCCTTGAGCTCTGCCTCCTCAATGCATGCGCGGACTTCCTCCACAAGCCCCTGCACATACTCCTCCCGCACGCTCTTGCGCAGAACCACCTGCTGCACCAGGTCATAGTATGCCTCCGGATTCAGGTAGCGCAGGGACAGATCGTCCAGCTCGGTCTTGATTTTGCTGATACCAAGGCGCTGCGCAATGGGACAGTATATTTCCTGAGTTTCCCTCGCAATGCGGATCTGCGCCTCTCTGGACTGATATTTCAGGGTTCGCATATTGTGAAGGCGGTCTGCAAGCTTAATCATAATCACGCGGATGTCCTTCGCCATGGCGAGGAACATTTTTCGCAGATTCTCCGCCTGCATTTCCAGACGGTCCGCATTCTTCTCCTTCGGGTCCTTCACATTGTCCGTCAGATGCAGATGCTGCAGCTTTGTGACGCCGTCAACAAGCAGGAGCACCTCCTCGCCGAACTGCCGCTGCATCTCCTCGTCGGTCATGACGGTGTCCTCCAGCACATCGTGCAGAAGTCCCGCGGCGATCGTCTCCTTGTCCAGCTCCAGCTCTGCCAGGATAATGGACACGCTAAGCGGGTGGATGATATAAGCCTCCCCGGACCGGCGCACCTGTCCCTTGTGGGCCTCATCAGCCACCTTGTATGCCTTTTCAATCAGAGAGATGTCTGTGGACGGATGGTACTTGTGAATACTCTCAATCAGCTCCCTGTACAGGCTCTCCGGCGTGGAGAACTCCCTGATTTCTTTAATATTTTCCGGTCCGGAATGAAATTCCTTCTCCAGACGCTCCAGTTCTTTTGTAGAAATATCCGACATATGCTCACCTGCTTCGTTTGGACGCAATCGAAAATATAATAGTTTATTATATTTTATTTTTCTGACAATTGCAACATATATCTGCGCATTCTGCTGCCGGAAATATCCGTATCTCCCACATAGACGAAACCGAGCCGCTCCGCCAGCGCAACCGACGGCAGATTTTCCCCGGCAGTCAGGAGATTCAGCCTCTCGCATTCCAGATATTCCCTGGCGTATTGAATGATTGCAGAGCACACCTCCGTTGCGATTCCCTGCCCCTGCCAGTCCGGATGAATCAGATAGCCCAGCTCCATCTCCACTCCCTCCGGATACACGCGGTTTTCAATACCCGCGCGCCCGATGAGTGCCCCGCTCTTCCGGTCAAACACCAGCCACAGGCCATAGCCATAGTATCGGTACATTTGCTCAATATAATTCTTCTGATATTCCAGTTCCTCCTCCATCGGGTACAGCGGGTCCACATAACCCGGCAGCTCCTCGCCGTTCTCCCCAATGCGGCGGGTAATGCCCGGCTCTTCATAGAGCCGCGCCAGATCCTCCAAATCCTCCAGCGCAAGCTCGCGAATCACACACCGCTTTGTCTCGGCAATCAGCCATGGAATCCCGTGACAACGCCAAAAAACCCGGAGCAGAAACTCTTCGTCCACCTCCTCAAACCCCTCAATCACTATCCATGCACCCGCATAGCTTTGACCGGGCAGCTCCTCATCCACATACGCCGCAAGCGCCATGCCCAGAATCTGCGCCGCGCGAATCTCCTCATCCGCCGCGGTCAGGAGCAGACACTCCTCCGGCATCAGCCGATGCTCCGCCAGCAGGCGCGCAAGCTTCCCCGCAGTGTATCTGTCCCGCCCCGTCAGCGGGATCTCCCGTGCCCGCTCAAATGCGGGTAAAAACGGTTTCAATTTTTCCGGATAGAGGATGCCCTTGAGCACCGGTGCATGGTTCCAGTCGTACATTGTTTCTTTACCCTCCGTCTCTTTTACTAAAAATACTTCATCGGCATTCTAAGGTCAAGAAAAAATGTTATACTGCCACTGTAAGATTCCACGGCAAATTACGTTTATATGGGTGAAAGGCCTTTTGGAAGGAGGTGAGTCAATGGAGGACCGGGACATCGTAAATCTGTATCTGGACAGAAATTTGGCCGCAATCAACGAGACTGCAGCCAAATACGGCAATTACTGCAGCTCAATCGCCAAGAGCATACTGGGCAATGAGGAGGACGCCGAGGAGTGCGTGAACGACACCTACTTAAACGCATGGAACTCCATCCCGCCACACCGCCCAGACCCTCTGTCAACCTATCTGGGCAAAATCACAAGAAATCTGTCCTTTGACCGATTCCGAAAGCAGACTGCGGACAAGCGCGGCGGCGGGGAGACATCGCTTGTGCTGGAGGAATTATCGGAATGCGTCTCCGGAAGGGACAGCGTAGAGCAGGCGTTTGACCGGCAGGAATTCGTGCAGGCCATGAATGATTTTCTGAACACCCTGCCCCAAAAGAAGTACCGCATTTTTCTCTGCCGTTACTGGTACGCATACTCCATCCCGGAGATTGCAGAAAAATTCAAAATAACGGAGGGTAACGTGTCCGTCACATTGAACCGCATCCGCACAAAATTGAAAAATTTTCTTGAAGAGAGGGGCTATGTAATATGAAAGCAGAAGAACTTTTTGACCTGATTGGCGAAGTCGATGAAAAAAAAGTGCAGGAATCCATAATGCCTGTGAAAAGATCGGGTAAAACTTTATGGATAAAAATAGGCGCAGCGGCGGCCTGCCTGTGTGTCGTGCTCACAACCGGCGCAGTGGCGGCAGACGCCCGTGCCTACAATGAGGCTGTGGATTTTTTCCAAGAGTACGGACTTTCTACCGAGGGGCTGACCCGCATGGAAATCAAGGCGGTTTACCGGGACATCACCACCAAAACCTATTCCTATTCCAAGACGGCAGATGTCATTCAGCGCAACATTTCGGCAGGTTTTGCCGGCACAGAGATCGCACAGGATGAGCCTGCGCCACAGGACATTGCGGAATTGTGGGAGCAAATCAAAGCAACTGAAAACAAGGGCGTGCATTACAGACCCGATTATCTCTACCGGCAAGATGAGGCTTTGGGCTTTAGCGTTCACGCCAAAAGCATTTTGCAAAAATTTGACGGAAACAAACTTCTCTGGAATGTGTCGTTTACAGAATTCTATATGGAAAAATGGACAGAGGTGTCTGGCGGCGTTCTTGTATGGGGCTATACCCCCACCTGGTCCAGCGCGCAGCGCGCGAATGCATGGCTTGCAAAGGTAGATGACAGGGGTGATATTCTGTGGAAGACAGAACTCCCCCACGATTTTCATAGGGAATACATTGCAGGTGTCCTTGAAAATGGAGACGGAACCTATGCCGTGCTCAGCCGGGGCGATCTGAAATTCTTAGTATTAAGTCAGTATTCTCCGGACGGAACGGAGATCAGCACCCATAAAACCGAGGTTGGGAATGAGGGCATCTGGAATATCGCCAGACTCGGAGAGGATTATATTGTCCAATTGGGCAACAAGAGTACCAATGTGGAGCGCATCGTCAGGGTGGATCAGGACGGCAATCTCACAGATGCCTTTGCCTACACATCCGAGGACTGCTACTACTACATCACCGATATGGCGGAATTTGCCGGAAAGCTCTATCTATCCGCCTACTCCGTCCCCAGACTGTCTGACGAAGGCGACAACGCCGGAACGCGGTACGATATAGCCGCAGTACTGAAATATATTTATGACAACAATTTGAACCAATACAACGAAACTCCGCCATCCGACAATGATAATTTGTACAGTGAGATTCCAAACGAAGTACTGCTTCCTCTTTTGCGCAACCACTATACAGCGGTACTGCTTGTGTGCGACCCCAGCGAGGGAACTCCCCAAACCTACTACTCCGTGCAAGGATCCCTGGGAGGAAAGCTGACCGCTGGCGATGAACTGGCCTGGGATGTTGAGAGCTTTTCCAGTGCCGTCTACTGCTCGTTCACCAGCGCATGGACCATCAGCGGAACATGCCAGGTGTTCCGTTACTCTTTTGATACGAATGGAACTCTGCTCAGTCAGGAAAAGACCGACGAAGTGACAACATTTGCGCGTTGATCCCCGAATAAGATCAGCGCAAAACCGGGAACTCCCGGTACAAACGCACTCAACAAATTGGGGCTGTTTTTAACAGCCCCAAAAGAATTCAAATGTATGTTGTCTCTCAGATTCCAAGTATCTCGCCCACAATCTTTGCCTGTTCCTCGGTCAGCGGCTCGTAGGCAATCCCTGAAAACTCAAAGAACATGCCCGAATATCCTGCATATTTCAGTCCGTCGATCTGATTCCCGTAATCGGTGGTGAAGGACAGATACCGCTCCAAGCGGAACGAATTGCCGGAGGAGGCTCCGGTATCCGCCGCAGCATCCTCATCGCCAAGGTCGATGCGATCCCAGTTCCCGCTTCCATAGCAGGTCATGGATGAAATGATCTGATACATCTGCTCAATCTTTGCTGCATCTGTAATGACACGGGTTCCGATCTCCTCCTGTATCTTTTTTCCCTTATCGGTGTTGTCCCTCTTTGACGGATTTACCTCAATTTCCGTGATTCGATCCGCCGAATCCACGTGATAGATCAGCTCTAAGACATCGCGGTACGGATACTCCTCGCTGGAAAAGCTCTCAAATTTCCAGAGAGAGCAGCCCTGCCCCTCCTTTCGGATCAGATATTGCAGATCCTCATGTCCCAAGATGCGATACCATCCGGCAGCGCCCGAAACCTCTGTGCCGATGCTTGCAGAGAGAATATCCTCTTTCACCGAAGGAACCTCGTTATAGATTCCGGTGTATTCCTCCACAGGGATCTTTGCAAATCTTTGTCCCATTTCCACAATATTTCCCGATGGCGGCGCAAACAGAGACTCTACCGCCACCACATATTCCGTAGCATTCTGCTCTGATTCATCCGATCTCCGATCCGTCGCCGGCTCCGTCTCTCCGATTGACACAACCGGATTCTTTGGATCATCGTCCGCCTCGCCGCGGCGCAGCCCTGCGG
>JAFLRQ010000094.1 GCA_022511395.1 Agathobacter sp.
TAATAAATCATCGGCTTGTCGTAAACAGGCAGGAGCTGTTTGCTTGTTACCATTGTGAGCGGATAAAGGCGGGTGCCAGCCCCGCCGGCTAAGATAATTCCTTTCATATGTTTCCCTCATACCAGCTATAGATCATCTAGTTGTATTCCGCCATTAATTATAATATATTTCTTCCCAGGTTTCAATTTTCTCCTTTATTATTCCCTAATCTCCACATCCTGCATCATAATTGGCTTTCCGGTCTTCCGATACAGCTGCACCAGACTGCTTGCATCCCCAAAGTACGCATCGCTGATTACAATTGCCCTATCCATATCTACGGTATCATCATAAATTCCCCAGCCCTCTTCGCGATATTTTCTCACAAGCTTTTCGTATTCCGTCCAGAGCTGCGGCCGTATGCTTTTCACTGTCGCCTGGATCAGCGGGTGCGGCCTCCATAGAAGCGCAATCTCATTCTGATTTTCCTTGAATGTGCGGAACACATATTCCATCTTCTCAAGCATCTTTTCATTGTGATCCAGCAATCCTATGAGGCTGGTATTGTAGAGAACGATCTTTTTCCGACTTCCGTCAGGCTTCTGTATGATTTTCAGCCATTCCTCCGGCACATGGACATCTTCCCTCTTCGTATTTGCCACCTTGTCAAATTTCGGCGATCCAAGCCCCAGTATTTTATTGTCCCAATATGCCCGGGCCTTCTCACTATGGTCATTCATACTGTCCATCAAGACCTTGACATATACCTGTTTCATATCCTCCGACTGCACAATAACCTTGTGCGCGTTATAGACGGCGGGTGTTGTCACAAAATGCTTGATCTCTTCAATCTTGTCGTCTTCATCCGGCTTGACCTCCGCCAATACAAAATATGGGATGTAGATCAGTTCCTTGGTCAAATTTTTTAAATTGCTTGAGTAAAAATACGGCGCAACACTTGTAACAAGGTTGTATTCGTCATATGGGTTGTGGATGTATATGGCATCCGGCCTTCTGGCCTCGAAGTCGTAATCCCTGTAATTTGTTATGGGCACATAATCCGGATATTGGTCGCCTTCATAGTGCATCTCCCGAAAACTCCTGTCCGGATTTTTGTCAAAATACGGGATCGGAATCACATAAGCGTCACAGCCTTCATCCTCTTCCGCTGCTTTCCACACGCTTTCCAGACTATCCCACATACTCGCTTTATATGGAAGGAAAACCACCTCTGTCCTGACGGAAATATCATTTTCGACACTGTTTTCGACGCTGGTCAGCTTCTCCTGCAACAGCTCCGCAGACTTCTTTGCGTTGATTTCATGATTGCTGCCTTCCAGATTTTGATAAATCCCGTAGATAAGCTCGCAGTATTCCTCCAGCAGGGATACCGTCGGGTGCCCTTCCCCCTCTGTCTCTTCAATGAGGGTACCTATCGCAATCCCTCCATTCTGACAGTCCATCAGAAGCTCTGTCGCCTGCGGGATGAAGCCGCGCTCAATACATTTTTTAATTTCCCCGTGCGCAACCTTCATCTGGCTGACCAGATCCTCCACCTGTTGTTTCTGCTCTTTTCTCATTCCCTGCCCTCAATAATTCTACCGCACAATCAAACCTTTCTCTTAATATACCACGGAAATCGACAACCTTCAACTTACAGGATATCAATATACTCGCCGTTTAACGCCTTATTCATGCTTCTTACGGCGCAAAACTTGCCGCACATCGAGCAGGTATCCTCAAATTCCGGCGCCCTGTCCTCACGGATTCGTTTTGCCGTTTCGGGATCAATGGAGCATTCCCACTGCTTTTCCCAGTCGAAGGTTCTTCTCGCATCCGCCATCGCATCATCGAGATCCCTTGCATGGGGAATCTTCTTTGCAATATCAGCCGCATGGGCGGCAATGCGCGATGCGATAATGCCCTGCTTTACATCCTCTACATTGGGAAGCGCAAGGTGCTCCGCCGGCGTTACGTAACAGAGGAACGCTGCGCCGGAGGCAGCGGCAATTGCGCCGCCGATTGCGGAGGTAATGTGGTCGTATCCCGGGGCAATATCGGTGACAATCGGCCCAAGAACATAAAAAGGCGCCCCCATGCAAATCGTCTGCTGCAGCTTCATATTCGCTTCAATCTGATCCATGGGCATGTGTCCGGGGCCTTCCACCATAACCTGGACATCCTTTTCCCAGGCGCGCTTTGTCAATTCTCCAAGACGGACAAGTTCCTCAATCTGGCATACATCACTGCCGTCAGCAAGGCAGCCGGGACGGCAGGCATCCCCAAGGGAAATGGTTACGTCATACTCACGGCATATGTCAAGAATTTCATCAAAATATTCGTAAAAAGGATTTTCCTCCCCGGTCATACTCATCCATGCAAATACGAGGGAGCCGCCGCGCGAAACAATGTTCATCTTCCTCTTGTGCGTCTTGATCTGATCTATGGTCTTGCGCGTGATCCCGCAGTGGAGGGTTACAAAGTCCACGCCATCCTCCGCGTGCAGCCGGACGACATCAATAAAGTCCTTGGCAGTCAGCGTTGCCAGATCTCTCTGGTAATGGATTACGCTGTCATACACGGGAACCGTTCCTATCATCGCCGGGCACTCGCTGATAAGCTTTCTGCGGAAAGGCTGGGTATTGCCGTGAGAGGAGAGGTCCATAATCGCCTCCGCGCCCATATTGACGGCTGCCATGACCTTCTGCATTTCGACATCATAGTCGGTACAATCCTTTGAGACGCCAAGATTGACATTGATTTTTGTGCGAAGCATGGAGCCCACACCGTTGGGCTCGATACAGGTGTGGAGCCTGTTTGCGCAGATGGCGACCTGCCCCTTTGCAACCAGCTCCCGAATCTCCTCCCCGCTTCTGTATTCCTTCTCGGCAACCGCCTTCATTTCCGGTGTGATGATGCCCTGTCTTGCGGCATCCATTTGGGTCGTATAATTTCTCATAATATTTAAGCTCCTTTCCAATTGCTATTTATTTTGCAAAACGCGATACAAGATCAAAGGCATGGTTCAGCGGTCCCGAGCCCTGTCCGAGATTGAGCATCGCGGAAAGTGCACCGGAAATATAATCCTTTGCCCGTTTTACGGATTCCGCAAGATCGCAGCCCTTCGCAAGATTCGCCGCAATCGCGGAGGACAAGGTGCACCCGGTACCGTGGGTGTTGGCATTGTCAATCCGCCTGCCCTCAAACCAATAATATTCTCCGTCGGCATACAGGAGATCGTCGGCATCATTCACACAATGGCCGCCCTTGAGCAAGACCGGACAGCCGTATGTATCGCATATGATTTTTGCGGCCGCCAACATCGTCTCTTTATCGTTTATTGTAAGCTCCGAAAGTACCTGCGCCTCAGGAACATTCGGTGTGACCAGATCCGCCATCGGCAGCAGCTCCTCCGTCAGGGTTTGCACCGCATCGCTTTTCATCAGGGAGGAACCGCTGGTTGCCACCATAACGGGATCCACCACCACATGCTTTGCCTTATAATAGTTCAGCCGGTCCGCAATCACACGGATCAGTTCGCTCGAGGATACCATGCCAATCTTCACCGCATCCGGAAAAATGTCCTCGAAGACCGCATCAATCTGCTGCCTTAAAAATTCGGGCGACGATTCCTGAATCGCTCTTACGCCGGTCGTATTTTGTGCCGTGAGCGCAGTGACCGCGCTCATTGCGTAGACACCGTTCATCGTCATTGTTTTGATGTCTGCCTGAATGCCGGCGCCTCCGCAGGAGTCACTGCCTGCAATTGACAATGCTGTTTTCACCGTCCTGCCTCCTTCAATTTCTTTGCAAGGTCAAGCAAAATACTTGCTTCGGTTTTCGGATCGTCTGCCTTCATAATCGCTGATACCACGCAGAACCCCGCAATCCCGATACCCTCCAGTACCTGCAGGTTGTTTTTGTTTAACCCTCCGATGGCGTTCACGGGAATCGGCACTGCCCTGCATATGGCATCTAGCGTTTCCGTAGACGTCAGAACGGTTTTTACCTTCGTCGTTGTCGGATAAATTGCACCTACGCCGAGATAATCCGCTCCCTGCTCATAGGCCTCCGTCGCCTGTGGAACCGTCTTGGCAGTAGCGCCGATCACATAATTTTCACCGAGAATTTTCCTTGCAGCATGAATCGGCATATCGCTCTGTCCAAGATGAACTCCCTCCGCTCCCATTGCGAGGGCTACATCAATGCGGTCGTCAATGATGAGGGGAACGCGGTACTTCTTTGTGATTTCGTGGACCTTCTGCGCAAGCGATATATATTCCCTTGTTGTTTTGTCCTTCTCGCGGAGCTGCAGCAAGGTGGCTCCGCCCTTTAAGGCTTCCTCTGTGCGATATAAAAACTCTTCCTCCCGGAATCCGGTACTGTCGGTAATAAAATAAAGGGTAGGATCAAATTCTCTCATCTGCGTTCACCTCACACATAAAGATAGTCATTCAGAACCGGCTGCAGGCCCCCCTCTTCCATATCCTTGTACATCCTGCCAAGACTGCGGTTATCGTTAATCTCAAACTGTTCGTCGCCCTGGGCATCGTCGGATTCGGTTCCGCCGTATTTGCTTTCATGATCACCGATTCCGGTTGAGACGCCGGCGGAAATCTTTGTCGCGGCAATTTTCACGATGCCGTTGCGAAACTCCGCACTCTCGCGGGAGGATACTGTGATACCGACATAGGGCAAAAAAATGCGGTATGCACAGAGAATCTGACAGAGCTGCTTTTCATGTACATCCAGCGGATTGATCCTGTCATTGTTGATAATGGGGCGAAGCCTTGGACAGGACAGAGACATCTCCGCATGGGGAAATTTTCGCTGCAGATAGTACACGTGCAATGCGCTCGCCAACGCGTCCTTCCGGAAGTCGGACAGCCCGAGAAGCGCCGAGAACGCCACACCCCGCATACCGCCCCGAAGCGCGCGCTCCTGCGCGTCAAAGCGGTAGGGCCAGACGCGCTTATGTCCAAGCAAGTGCAGGCTTTCATATTTATCTGTGTCGTAGGTTTCCTGAAAGACGGTGACATAATCCGCACCGCATTCATGGAGATATTGATACTCGTCCGTGTTCACCGGGTAGATTTCAAGCCCTACCATGCGGAAATATTTTCGCGCAAGCTTACAGGCTTCCCCGATATAATGCACATCACTCTGCACGCGGCTCTCTCCTGTGAGGATGAGGATTTCTTCCATTCCGCTGTCAGCAATGACCTTCATCTCCTTTTCAATCTGTTCCGGCGTCAGCTTCAGGCGATTGATATGGTTATAACAGTTAAAACCACAGTAAACACAGTAATTCTCACAATAGTTTGCAATGTACAGGGGAGTAAACAAATATACGGTATTGCCGAAATGCCTGCTTGTCTCCAGACGCGCTCTCTGCGCCATCTGCTCCAAATACGGCTCGGCAGCAGGCGAGAGCAGCGCCTTGAAATCCTCAATGGAGCAGGTTTCATGCTCCAGAGCCGTCTGTACATCCTTTGCCGTGTATTTGGAATAGTCAAAGTCGTCCACCTGATTCATAACGCTTGCACAGACATCCGACTCAATTTTCTCCATCCCCGGCAGATATTCCATATGATTCCTGCGGGAGGAGGGGTCGTTTTCCAGTTGGTGTTTTCTGGCAAGCATTTCCGGTGAAAGATACTCGGAATCTACAAAAAATTGATTTTCCATGGCTTCACTCCTTAATCGCGAAGAAACCCGGTCAGGGGATCAGATGCGGAGGCTCCGCGGGTGAGCACTCTGCCAAGCCCTGCAAGGTACGCCTTCCGCCCGGCCTCGATCGCCAGACGGAACGCCGCCGCCATCACAGGCAGATCCTTGGCAGTGGCAAGCGCTGTGTTTGCCATAATAGCGGCAGCGCCCATTTCCATCGCCTCGCAGGCCTGAGAAGGCCGCCCGATTCCGGCGTCTACGATGATGGGCAGATCGATTTCATCAATCAGAATCTGTATGAACTCCCCGGTAACCAGCCCTTTGTTTGAACCAATGGGCGCGGCAAGCGGCATCACAGCAGCAGCTCCGGCGTTCACAAGATCGCGGGCGGCATTGAGGTCGGGATACATATAGGGCATGACAACAAAGCCTTCCTTTGCAAGAGTTTCAGTGGCTTTGATGGTTTCATGGTTATCCGGCAGCAGATACTTGCTGTCGCGCATAATCTCAATTTTCACAAAGTCTCCGCAGCCGAGTTCACGCGCCAGTCTTGCAATGCGGACGGCCTCCTCCGCATTTCTCGCACCGCTGGTATTGGGGAGAAGCGTGACTCCCTCCGGGATAAAGTCGAGAATATTCTCCTGTTCCTTGGTGTTGGCACGGCGGACGGCAAGGGTAATCATTTCCGCACCCGCGTCCTTTACGGCGGCCTCAATCAGTTTCATCGAGTATTTTCCCGAGCCGAGAATAAAGCGCGAGCCAAATTCGTGCCCGCCGATGATCAGTTTATCTGTGTTAGGCATATCATTTTTCATATGAGCTTCCTTCTTTTCTTAAATATCAAATTCTCCCGCCAAAAGGCGCAAAACGGTGTGTGCCTGATGCGCAGCACAGAGTGCGACGCGGGAGGACACCAGCCCGATCCCGCTATTCACATCGCTGACCTCATCGCCGCATAGATAAAAGCGGTTTGTGATTTTCCGCGTCCTTACAGCATTGGGACTCCCGATCCCCGCCATACCGGAAGCGGCGACAAGAAATTTGTCCGGCAGCCTTTCCAGTACGGTATTGGTAAGCATCGCCTTGTTTTCTGCGGAGTCAAAGGCCTCGCAGACAATATCCGCATCCTTTAGCAGCTCCGGGATGTTGCTTTCGTCCATGCGGACCGTGTGAAATTCGATTTCCGTGTAGGGCGCTATCTCCTTCAGGTTTTCGGACAGCGCCTCGGTTTTATACCGTCCAACCTGCGCAGCCTTATACTGCTGACGGTGCAGGTTCGTGACATCCACCCGGTCAAAATCTATGAGAATCAGCTTTTTGACTCCCGCCCTGGCAAGTAATATTGCGATATTGGAGCCGAGGCCGCCGAGACCGCACACTGCCGTCACCGCCGCCGAAAACTTCGCCGTCAGCTCTTTCCCTTGGCGCAATTCCAACGCATTAATCATTTCTTCCCATTTCGGAATCAATTTAGCCACCTCCCACAAAGCTGACGACCTCAATACTGTCGCCATCCATCAAGACCGTTTCCCCGTATTGTGCTTTCGGCACAATATCTCCGTTGCGCTCCACAGCGATCCGTCCGGGATCGTAGCTTGTGTCTGCAAGATAGTCTGCCAATGTCTTTCCGGCAATATCACATGCTTCTCCGTTGACTTTTACCAATTTGATCATCCTCCTTTCCGTGCCCTGTACACAAAAACGGAAGTTCCCATAACTTGGGGAACTTCCGTTAAATACACGATATTCAGGCATCCCTACGTTGGCATTATCCAAATCAGGTTATCGGTCGAAGGTCACACC
>JAFLRQ010000095.1:0-4875 GCA_022511395.1 Agathobacter sp.
GACGCAGAGGCGGAGCGGAGGAAGGAGACCATTGCAGCTCTGCAGGAGGAGCTTGAGGCGATCCGGAAGGACTACGCTACGACAGAGATCCGGACCGAGATCGGCGGCGTCATTGTCGGGCTGGCGAATATTCAGGCGGGCGGCGTGTTTTCGCCGAATTCGATGGTGGCTGTCGTGGCGGATGAGTCGAAGAGCTACATCACCGTGCGTGATGAAAACAAGCAGCTCATTCTTGGCAACACCGTAAATATTTCCTATAAGACCCAGACCTTTCAGTCCGGAGAGGCACAGGGCACTGTGGTGACTGCCACCGAAATGGGGATGTCACCAAGACTGGTGAGTGACAGCACCTATATCCGGCTCCCGGAGGAGGTGCTGAACCAGTTGTCCGCAGCGGCGGCGATTGACCCCATGGGCTTTATGATGCGGACGACCTACACCGTCTCCGCGCAGACGCGGATGATGGACAATGTGATTGTCATTCCGCGGACCGTCGTGTGGTCAACAAACGGCAACTATTACGTGTATGTCAGGGAAGCGGACGGAACGGTCAGCCCCCGGAGCTTTATCCCGGGGGGCAGTGACATGACCAGGTTCTGGGTGCTGGAAGGATTGGAAGAGGGAATGGATCTATGCTTGGAGTAATGTTACAAAAGTTATGGCATAAAAAATGGATGGTCGTCTGTCTGCTGCTGGGCTGTATTCTGCTGACGGCGACGGTGGTGTGCTTCCCGCTGTACCGGAATGCCGCGTACAACCGGATGCTGCAGGACGAATTCAACAATTATCTGGCGGAGAACGGGACGTGGCCTGCGATCTTTCCGCTGAGGATTAACTCCCAGCAGGATGCCGGGGGCAAGTCCATGAACCGCGTGGAGGAGTTTGCCTACGGCTTGAACAACGAGCTTAAAACCACCGAGAAAATGACCGTGGTTTACTATTATCTCACGAAGCAGGACGCAAACTCCACAATGGAGCGCGGGCGGGAGGGCTCCTTCAGTCTGCGCCCGGGCTTCCTGTCGAACCTGCGGGACCACGTGAAGATCCTTTCCGGGGAAATGTACTCGGAGGACGGAGTCTCCGAGAGCGGAGCGATCGAGATTGTGGTCAGCGAGGCCGCGCTGGTGCGGCAGAACCTGCTTGTCGGGGAGGAGATTGAGTTTGAGAAGATCATGGGCGAGGACGGCAAGCCCCTGCGCATGGTGGTTACAGGCGTGTTTGGCGAGGCGGAGCGCGGCGACTTCTACTGGCAGGTATCGCCGGATGAGATGGACGAAGTCTGCCTGATGGATGAGGCGGTGTTCAAGCGGCAGTTCACCGGGGACAACGCGGAAAAATACAACGTGACCTGCTACTATTATGTGATGTTTGACTATGAGAAGCTGGCCGCGGCGGAGGTGGATTTCACCAGAAACAAGACCAAGGAGCTTCTGGAAAAGAGCCCCATGCGCGGCGTAATGAGGGAGCCCTCCTACCAGCAGGTGCTGGAGAGCTATGTGGCAAAGCGCACCAGAATCAGCGCGACGCTGTTCATTCTGCAGATTCCGGTGCTGATCATGCTCTGCGCATTCCTCATGATGATCTCCACCCAGATGTATGAGATGGAGCGCAACGAGATTTCCGTGATCAAGTCCAGAGGCGCCTCCAGAGGGCAGATCTTCCGGCTGTATCTGTACCAGAGCATTTTTCTGTCATTGATCGGAGGAGTGGCGGGGCTTCCTCTTGGCGCCCTGTTCTGCAAGCTGCTGGGGTCGGCGGAAAACTTCCTGCAGTTTAATTTCAGCCGCAAGCTGGTGATCCAGTACACGGCAGATTCTTTCCTCTATCTGGCGGCGGCGCTGGTTTGCTGCATTGTGATCATGACATTGCCGGCGGTGGGGCACAGCAAGACCTCCATTGTCAAGCTCAAGCAGCAGAGGGCAGTGGGAAAGATCTCCTGGTGGGAGCGGATCTTCCTGGATGTCATTTTCCTTGGGATTTCCCTGTACGGCTACTATACCTACTCCTCCAGCTCAGCGGCGATGACCGAGCGCGTCCTGAGCGGAGAGTCGATGGACCCGCTCCTGTATGTCAGCTCCTCCCTGTTTATCCTGGGTGTCGGGATGCTGGCGCTGCGCCTGCAGCGCGTGCTGGTGCGCTTCATTTACTGGGTGGGAAAATCCCTGTGGGGGCCTGCGGCGTACGCATCCCTGATGGAAACCATCAAGAACGGAAGAAAACAGCAGTTTATCATGCTCTTCATGATCTTAACGATCTCCCTTGGAATGTTCCACGCCACTGTGGCGCGGACGATCCTGCAGAACGCCAGAGACAACCGGGAATACTTGGACGGCGCGGATCTGATTGTGCAGGAGGTCTGGACCGACAACTCCGCCTTTGCGTCAATCGCCTCCGGCGAGAAGGTGGAATTTCAGTACAATGAGCCGGACTACAGCAAATTTGCGTCCCTGGACGGAGCCGAGAGCTACACCAAGGTAATCCTGGACGACGCAGCTCAGCTTTACCTTTCCAGCAAGGACCGCTATCCGCTGACCGTCATGGGCATCAGCACAAAGGAATTCGGGCTAAATACCCGGATGCCGGCGGGACTCCTTGAGCAGCATTACTATAAGTACTTAAACGAGCTGGCGGTGAATCCGGACGGCGTGATTGTCTCCTCAAACATGCGGGCGGAGTTTGATTTCAATGTCGGGGATAAGATCTCCTTCAAGAGCAAGGAGGGCTTTGATGCGACAGGAAAAATCCTCGCCTTCATCGACTACTGGCCCGGCTACCAGCCGACCACCGTGGCATTGAACGCGGACGGAGGCGTCTCCACCACCAAAAATTATCTGGTGATTGCCAATCTCGGCGAGCTGCAGCGCCGCTGGGGAGTCACCCCCTACCAGGTGTGGATCACGGCGAAGGAGGGCGAAAACAACGACTTTTTCTATGAGTGGATCGACGAGAAAAATGTGCGTGTCAAGATGTACACAGACCGCAACAAGGACATCGACGATGTATTGAAGGACCCGCTTTTGCAGGGGACGAACGGAATCCTGACGCTGAGCTTTATTGTGACAATTATTCTTTGCGCGGTGGGCTATCTGATCTACTGGATCATGTCCATACGCTCGCGGGAGATGGTGTTTGGCGTGCTTCGGGCGGGCGGCATGCACAAGGGTGAGCTCTTCTTTATGCTGATCTTAGAGCAGATCTTCTCCGGAATCTTCTCGGTGTTTGCCGGGTTTCTGGTGGGAAGAGTCTCCTCGGATATGTTTGTGCCGATCCTGCAGAATTCCTATGCGGGAGCGGACCAGGTGCTGCCGATGAAGCTGATCACAAACATGAGCGACCTGCTGCGGCTCTACGGAGTGACGGCCTTTGTGATGGCGGCATGCCTTTTGGTCATCACCGGAATTGTGTTCCGGCTGAATGTGGCGAAGGCGCTGAAGCTGGGTGAGGAATAAAGGAAGGGTGCGATACATATGGAAAATATCATAGAAATCAAAAATGTCAACCGCATTTTCCCGGTGATCGGCGGCGAATTTCAGGCCTTAAAGGATATCACCGCGGAGGTTCCCAAGGGGGCGCTGGCCATCCTAAAGGGGCGTTCCGGCTCGGGGAAGACGACGCTTATGAATATTGTCGGCGCCCTGGATATGCCGACCTCCGGCAATGTCATGATTGGGGGCACGGACATCACAAAGCTCTCGGAGCGGGAGCGGGAAAAGCTGAGAAGGAAAAAATTCGGCTTTGTCTTTCAGGCAGTGTCCCTGATCCCGACGCTGACCGCCTATCAGAATGTGGAGTTCTCCCTGCGGATGGCGGGGGTGCGGCAGGGCAGGAGGGAGCGCGTGGAATCCTGTCTGAAGATGGTTGGACTCGGGGCGAGGATGAAGCACATGCCGGCGGAGATGTCCGGAGGAGAGCAGCAGCGTGTGGCGATCGCGCGGGCGATGGCGCATCACCCGGAGATCCTCTTTGCGGATGAGCCCACTGCCGAGCTGGACAGCGGAATGGCGGCGGAGGTCGTGGAGATGTTCAAGAAGATGACAGAGGAAGAAGGGATAACGATCCTGATGACTACGCACGACACCGGCCTGATGGATGCGGGGGATGTCATGATCGAATTGCAGAACGGGGAGCGGGTATGGCAGAATCAATGATACAGGCGGACGGCCTGGTAAAAATTTACAAGTCAAAGCAGACGGAGGTGCTGGCGCTGCAGGGGCTCGACCTTGTGGTGGAGACGGGGGAGCTGACCGCGCTGATCGGCAACAGCGGGAGCGGAAAATCCACCTTCTTAAACATGATCGGCGGACTGGACCGCCCGAGCGCCGGGGCGCTGCACGTGGACGGCAAAAATCTCTTCCAGATGAATGAGAAGCAGCTTGTGAAATACAAGCGGGATACCGTGGGATTTGTGTGGCAGAACAACGGGCGGAACCTTCTTCCCTATCTGTCGGCACTGGAAAATATCATGCTGCCTATGAACCTCTCAGACACAAAGAAGAAGAGGGACAAGGCGATGGAGCTGATCGAGCTGGTGGGGATGGCCTCCAAGAAAAACAGCCGCTTAAACACCATGTCCGGCGGAGAACAGCAGAGGATCGCAATCGCGATTGCGCTGGCCAATTCGCCCAGCCTGCTTCTGGCGGACGAACCCACCGGAAGCGTGGACAGCAGGACGGCAGATATGATTTTTGACATTTTTATGGAGTTAAACCGGCAGGGACAGACGATCCTGATCGTGACGCACGACGTCACCCTGTCCAAGAAGGTTCGGCGCGTGGTGGCAATCCGTGACGGAAAGATCTCAAGTGAGCGCATCCTCAAAGAAAAGTATGCGGACCGCGTGAAGGAGATCAACGTGGACTGGAGAAACGAGGATAC
>JAFLRQ010000095.1:4975-7412 GCA_022511395.1 Agathobacter sp.
GTGGTAATGCTGGTAAAGCCGGAGGAGAGGGCAATCTCCGTGACGGGAAAGTCCGACTCCACAAGCTGCCGCTGTACCTCCTTGGTGCGCTTTAAGTTCAGATAATCGTAGAAGGTCGAGGTCGTGTAGCGCTTGAACAGCCGCGTGAAATGAAATTTGGAGAAGCCGCTGATTCCGGCAATGTCGTCGAGGGTCAGATTTTCCATGTAATGCGCGTCTATGTACTCAAGGATCACGTTGAACTTCTGCACATATTCCCGCTGCTTGCTGACGCTGGTGCCGGAGAGGTGCTCTATGGTGTCCTGATGGTCCTTCCCGAGCAGCACGAAAAAGTCCAAAAGCTTGCTCTGGATGCTCATTTCGCGAAACTTGTCTGATTTGAAATACTCCTCCTTCATCTCAAGGAAAAGCCGGTAGGCCTCGTCGTAGATCTGCGGGTGCGTATTTCTTGAGATAAGTAAACAGTCCCGGATCAGCGGCTGGATCAGAGAGTAGTCCTTCAGATTGCGGATCGGGGTGAGGTCAAACAGATAGATCAGGCGCTTTCCTGTCTGCGGAGCATGCAGCTCGTGGGACTCACAGGTGGAGAGGACAAGGATCTCCCCCGGCATAACGGTGTAGCTGGCGGAGCTTGTGATCACTTCGTAGGAGTTCTCGATGGGAAGGATCACCTCCATGGCGGTGTGCCAGTGATTGGAATAACTGACCGGGATATCGTTGTACCAGATGCGCACGGTGGAAGCGTCCGAATGTTTGACGGCTTCGCTCTTATTTTCGACACCGGACTCCTTTGAGTTCGGGAAATTAACCTGTTTTTCAGCCATGATGGTTCCTTTCTGATGATCAATTATTGCTGTTTTGACGGTCGATTCGACGATAAAAACCTTTAAAATTTATAGATATCTTATCATATTTACGAAAAAATGTAAATATATCGCATCATACAAATAACAAAAAAGCCCGAAATATCTTAGATGTTTCAATCATAACATATTTGGTGTGCGGTTGAGCAATAACTGATAGGCGTGGATTTGTAAAAATGTTATAATATATGTAAATTATGTCGTAAGAATTTAGGAGGTATTATGAATAAGGCGGTCTTAAAGGGATTGGGTATCTTTGTTGCACTTGTTGCAATCATCTTGATTTTTGTCGGCGTAAGCTCCCTGCGCCCCGTGGCGGACTTTTCAAAAAAGTATGAAGGCTATGACCTTACCGTTGACGTTGAGGGCCTGAACCGTGAGGGAACCTACTCCGGATATCTCGCGGACCATGCGGATGCCAAGCGTCCGGGCACTGCGGTGGATGTGAATTTGACTCAGTATTCCGAGGGGGAGGATGTCCGGGTTGAGAAAAATTACGAGGGAGAGGCGGAGGTCCTCTTTACCGGAAACGATTCCACGGTGAGCTGGAAAGTGAACGTGCCTGAGGCCGGCTTTTACAATATGTACCTCGAATACATACCGGTGGAGAGCAGAGGCGTCACCATTGAGCGCTCGTTTCTGATCAACGGAAAGAACCCCTTCACCGATGCCGCCAACCTGACATTTGCCCGTCTGTGGACGGATGCAGCCAAGCCGAAGGTTGACAACCAGGGCAATGAGATCCGCGCGACTCAGATTGAAAAATATTACTGGCAGAGCGCGTATTTCAGAGATGACATGGGATATGTCCAGGATCCCTATCAGTTCTACTTTGACAAGGGCGAGAACGAAATCACCCTTGTGTCCGTGAATGAGCCGATGGTGATGCGCAAGCTGACCCTCGCGCCGGTGAAGGATTCGGCCACTTACGCGGATTACCGCAAGGCACAGCCGGCTTCGGCAGCAAATGTGTCAGACTTTGTCCGCAAGGTGCAGGGCGAGGAGGCGACCCTTCGCTCGGAGCCTTCCCTGTACGCCAGATATGACAGGTCTTCACCCACCACCGACCCGTACAGCGTGACCGCCACCATACTCAACTACATCGGCGGTGATCCGTGGAGCCAGGCGGGGCAGTGGATCGAGTGGGAGATAGAGGTTCCCTCTGACGGATTTTATAATATAACGGTAAAGGCACGACAGAATTACGCCAGAGGAAGCGTATCCTCCAGATGCCTGTACATAGACGGAGAGATCCCCTTCGAGGAGGCCAAGGAGGTCGCCTTTGATTACGACAACGACTGGCAGGTTGTGACGCTTGCGGACGAGGAGGGGAACCCCTATGAGTTCTACCTTACCGCAGGCAAGCACGCCATAAGGCTTGAGGCGACGCTGGGAGGCATCGGACCGATCCTCGAGGAGATGGAGGACAGCACCTTCCGCCTGAATCAGATCTACCGGAGAATTCTGGTGTACACAGGTGCGACTCCGGACAGCAACCGCGACTACCATGTGGAGAAGATGTACCCGGAGGTCATCACCGCGATGGATCTCGAGAGCCGCCGCCTGTACAAGAT
>JAFLRQ010000096.1 GCA_022511395.1 Agathobacter sp.
CGTGGATGTGTATGTCACGACAGATGATCCGGAGAGCATAGCGAAAATATTAGCGTTCGACACGCTTGGCGGCGGCAGCGCCATAAAAATAGTGAACCTCAACAGCTATGCCGCTCCGGAGGAAAATCAAAAAGGACCAAAATATTAACTGGCCAGGGCCTCCCACATCAAACGGTGCGGGAGGCTTTACAAAGCCATAAAAAAGTTGCTGCCATCAGGACTGCCGAACCGCCCAGCAGCCAATATTTCTCGTTAAAGCTCCCTGCCGACATGGAGAATAAGTACAGATTTTTCAACTCATCTTTCATTCCAAAATTGATCATATAATAAATCAAGGAAACCATATAGCCGGTAATGGTATTTTGACTGATCCCGGCAAAAAGGAATCCCAGCGAGCCGAGAAACAGCGCCGTGGCAAAGCCTCCCACAAAATGACGAAAGCTAACCGCGCTCTCGCAGCATTGCATGATATAGGTGAAGCTTCCCATGACCACCGCCAGAAAAAATATGGAACAGGCCAGCCGGAGGGCGCATACCGCAAGGTAATTCGTCCGCTTGGAGCGTATCAGGTCACGGATGTCCTCATTCTGCTCAGGGAGGAAAATCGGGGTGAGCAGCACCGTTCCTGTGAGGGACAGCAGCCTCTCAAGCGGCTGGGCGGCCTCCCTTGCGTCCAGCGAGGCAATCCCGAACAAAGCCTGCGTGAGAAAGGCTATCACAAGGGCTATGAAAAGGTGCGGCATAAAATTATGCCTTAGGTTGACGCTCAGTATTTTTATGGCTGCTCTTAAACGTAAGCCCATGAATCATCCCCCTCCTTTTCTGCTCGTAAATCCATGCGGTTAACATAATCGCCAAAAGTGAGAACACCGTAAAAAAGCTCCGGTTGAACACAATATCCGTCCACTGGCCATAGAAGACATCATGCCCCAAAAGGGAATTGTGGCGCATCACCAGTGTGAATTTCCTGATCCCCCCTGTCAGGCCGCCAACCGCAGAGAAAATGCTTGCGATCCACCATACTCCCTGTACAAAAACCGCCAGCAGGCCAGACACAAGCTCCGTAACCAGCATTCCCACAGCGGAGGCTGTCAGGATATTGGGAACCAGCCAGAACACCACATATCGGAGGAACGCAAAGCTGTCCACCGCGTAACCGGCATAAACTCCCTTTACCCTGATATGGGCGATCACAGCCGTCAGAATCAAGGGCAGCAGCATGACCGCCGCAAGAGCGAAAAAGCGTGTAAAGACCAGCCTTGCGGAAGATATTTTTCTGGCATAGGCGAGCTGTTCCATGCGCGATTTCCTGTCCAGCCTTGCCAGGGATGCCGCCACAAAAACCGGCAGCATGGCCAGTACGATTCCCAGATAGTCACAGTAGAGACGGGCGTATGCCCCCGTGACTTTATCCTTGTCGATAAATTGGTCGTACTCGGCAAGAGCGTCCTCATAAGTTTTGGGAATCCGCGAGAAGTTCCCTACAATAAAACCGTCACCGTACATGGAGCCTCCGCCGATGATCTTGTCTGCTTTCCGCATCAGGTCACGAAAATGCTCGTAGGTGAGGTCGCTAGGAATACTAATCTCAGGAATATTTGGCTCAAGGTAAGCCATATCGCCGTTTTCATCCATATAATACCCGCCCTGCTCAAAGGCATCAAAGGAATCCAGCTGCTCCGGTGTAATCCCGGACACCTCCGCGATAATCTCCGCCATGCGGGCTTTCTCCTTCTCCGTCAGCCTCACATGCTTGATGAATCCATAGGGATATGCGGTAAAGCTTCCCGAGAAATATTCTCTCACCAGGCAGTTAATTGCTACAGGCATCAAAATTTCAGGGACTTCCCTGACAATGGTGCCATAACTGTCTTCACCCGGAGCAGGTTTTTCCAGCGGCCCGCCAATGTCGCTGTGAAATTGTGTGAAATACATGGCCAGCACGGCTGCGCAGTAAATGAGAAATGTCAGGGAGCGCAATATTTTTTTACATTCCTTGAAGAACAGCATCATTCCTCACCTCCCGAAGCCGAAACATCGCAGCCGTTTTGGTACAGGCAATACATATAAGCATCCTCCACATTCGGCTCCGCCGCAACGGCACCCTGCAGATCCGGCGCATTTTCCGAGATCATGCGGACGGTCGTGTACTCGCTCTGCACCAGCATGCTCGTGATGATATATTTCTGTTTGATCTGGGAAAGATGTTTTTTGGGAACATTCACTGTAAACACCTTCCCCGCCGCACCCCGGAGCAGCTCCGAAACAGTGCCCTGCCACAGGATTTCCCCGTCGTTCATAATTGCAATATCCTCGCAGGTGGCTTCAATGTCGCCAACAATGTGGGTGGAGAGGATCACAATGCGCTCCTCCGCCACCTCGCAGAGAAGATTGCGGAAACGGATGCGCTCCTCCGGGTCAAGTCCGGCTGTAGGCTCATCCACGATCAGGACCTTGGGGTCGTGGAGCAGCGCCTGCGCAATGCCCAGACGGCGCTTCATGCCGCCGGATAGGGTCCTGACCTTTTTGCGCCTGTGTTCCGTGAGGTTCACCCGCTTTAAGAGCAGCTCAATCCGCTCCTTGCGGAGCTGCCTGTCCATTCCTGAGAGAACCCCAAGGTAGTCAAGACTCTCCTGTACCGTCATGGATGGGTACATAGAGAAATCCTGCGGAAGATACCCCGTCATGCTCCGGATTTCCTTTGCCTGTTCAATGGGGATGCCGCATACCGTAATGCTCCCCCTTTTCTTGCAGTGGAGCGTGGCAAGCGTTTTCATGAGCGTGGTTTTCCCGGCTCCGTTGCGTCCCAGCAGGCCGAACATGCCCTGATGTATGGTGAGATTCACATTTTTCAAAGCCTGTTTTCTGCCATAAAATTTGTCAACATCGCGGATTTCAATGCAGTTTTCCATATAATCATTCCTTTCCAAAAAAATAGCATGGCCTTTCGACCATGCCGATATGATATCTCGCGATTTTCAACTTTTTATCTACTTTTCAAAAATTACCCACAGAAAAATGTGGCGGTGACCTTCCCTCCATTATCATGATTTTCAATGGCAAGCGTTCCGCCGCACTTTTCGCAGAGAAGCCGGCAGATATAGAGCCCAAGCCCAAAATGCGTTTTATCCGCCTCCTTCTCGTCGCGGAAGAACGGCCGCGCCGCATTTTTCAGAGCCTCCTCTGTAAAGCCCGCCCCGTCATCGAGGACGGAAACGGCCAGAGTATTTTCGGAGATACCGCAGTTTACAGTGACGGAGCTTTCCGCGTACCGCAGGGCATTGGAAATCAGGTTTTCGTACACCTGCATCACCAGCTCCATATCCACGGACAGAGCCCCGCGGCCCGGAATGCCATTCAACTGAAATTTGTCGCCGCATAGGATCTGCCCCGTCTCACAGAGATTGTTAAAGAATTCTTCTTCCGAAATCCGGCGGACATTTGGCACAATATCTTCAAGCTTCTGCACGACATTCATCTTTTGCGTGTAATGCTCAAGCCTTAAAATCTGCCCATTCATCATGGAGATGACGGACAGAAGCTTTTCCTCTGTGACCTTGCCGTCGGGAATATAGGCTTCCAGAAAATCCACATACCCTCTCAGCACAGTTAGGGGAGTGCGCAGGTCGTGGGAAAATGCAGAGTTCAGCCGCCTGCGCTCCTCCAGCGACCGCCACATTTGCCGATTGTTTTCATAGAGTGCTGACCGCATATCGTCAAAGGCCCTGCACAGCAGGCCAATCTCGTTCTGCTTTTGGTATTCCACCCGGAAATCCAGCTGATTGTCCGCGATTTTCCGGGACGCCTCCAGCAGGATATCAATGGGCTTTTTCAGCTCCCGATTGTAAAAGATCATTCCTGTCACGGCGAGACATAGGACGATCCAGAGAGGAATGAAAAGCACCTGCGCATAGCTGATAAACCAATAGGTAGAAAGGAAGTCTAAGCGCACTCCCGGATATTTGCCCCGATACCAGATCTGCAGGTAATTTGTGATGTCTCCAATAATAAATGCGCCCGCAAACGCGCAGATCATGCCAACGGACAAACAGCGGGCCAAATCCCTCTTTAACGAGTGGCTCTTCGTCTTTATTTTACCCATTTGTATCCCATCCCCCAGACTGTTTCCATGTGATATTCCTCGCCGCATTTTGCCAGCTTTGCCCGTATACGGCGTATGTGCTCCGCAATGACGGAGCTGTCTCCATCAGCGTCATAGCCCCAGACTTTTTCGTAGATCTGCTCCTTATCAAAGACCTGTCCGCAGTTCAGGGAGAGAAACTCGATGATCTGATATTCCTTTTTTGGCAGCTCTATGGCTGCACTATCCACAGAAACGGTCTTTGCCGTGTAGTCAATCGTCAGGCCGCCGAAAAACCGCACATTTGCCTGAGCCTTGATCCTGTGGTCGCGCCGTATATGCGCCGCCACTCTGGCTCCAAGCTCCTCAATGGAAAAGGGCTTGATGATATAATCATCGCCCCCCGAGGCAAAGCCGGAAATCTTGTCGCTGTCCTCGATCCGCGCCGTCAGAAACAAAATGGGACACGACACATGGTCACGGATCTTGCGGCAGACGGAAAGTCCGTCACCGTCCGGCATATTCACATCCAGCAAAATGATGTCGGGGTTCTGCGCCGCCTTTTCAACCGCCTCTGCGCCGGAATATGCAGTGATCACCAGATAGTCATTCATTTCAAAATAATCCTTCAGCAGGCTCACAACATCCCGCTCATCATCCGCCACGAGAATTTTGTACATAAACATTTCCTCATCGATTTTGATGTTTTACAGTGTGAATCCCCCTCAATGCAATTTGAATAAAATTTTTTCTATGCGGCCATACCCGCTGCACAGCTTGGGAAACAGCACATCCCCTGCCCTTGTCACCAGCTTTTGGATGGTACATTTGTATACGAGGCTTGAAACCAATGCAAACAGAAAAACGATCAAAACCAGAGCAAATGTCCAGACAAGAATATAGTCATAGCCAATCTTCTCATATACATACTGCCACATCACAGGCCGGTAATATGTCCTAAGCAGTGCATTTTCGTGAATAATATAGATCAACAGCGATAACCCGGACAAATAATTTACGGTGCTGCTTTCCCTATGTATATTTCTTGCGATATTAAACAATCCAATGACCATCAGCAGGATAAACGGACTGTAGTTTACATTCCAATGAAGCAATTTATCGCTAAGGATGCTCAGACGAAGCCCCAAGATGTTTGTCAGCGCAATGATTCCATAATTCCCGATAAATCCTATCATAAAAATACATATATTGGCCTTAAAATTATTCGACAGCTCGACAAGATAAAGCTTCATATAAGCAACCGCAAAATATATCACAATCCATACGATCAGTTTGGAAGTAAAGAAAAGCTCCCCCTTCAGATAATTCATTCCGCAATAAAGGAAAAGCATCACTAATGTCATCTTAAGCAGAGTGGACTTCTCCGCCTTATAAATCACCATGTTCAAAAACGGATGAATCGGATAAAACAATAAATAACAGGTCATATACCAGTTGTTTGCGGCGGTCGTAGGGAGGAGCTGCCTTAGGATCACCATGCCCTCGATGTCCCCGCCCCTCAATCCGTATACAACAAGCAGAATCATGACAGAAATAACCCATATGTCCATCAGCATTTGGAGGATTTTCCGCTTGCTTATTCTGTCGCTGTCCAACAAATACCATGCGGTGCACACAAAAAATATGGTGTTTCCAAAAGCACCGCTATAGCGCAGCATACTCAATATCAAATATTGGATATTCGTGGTGGCCAGTCCCAGATCCACAACATAATCCTGATAAGGGATATATGTATTTTCTTCACACAGCGTTTGCACAACATGACTGATTACAATGAGTACAATGCCTATTATTTTTAAAAATTCTATGCTCGAATTCCGAGTACTCCTACCTTCCAAAGTCTGCGCCTTGCCGCTCATCCTTCCATTCTCCTCTAAAAATTTCCACCGGCACCTGCCAGCTGCCACAACCATATAATAGCAAAAATCCCAAAGAAAGCAATACTTTTGATCTGGCAGTACTGGAAGCAGTATGGTATAATATCCTTGGTTACGGAGGATCGACAATGGCCAAGCAAAAAGAAGTCAGGACAAACGCTATGAGAATTCTGGAATCCATGCAGATTCCTTTCGAGCACTACACCTATGAATGCAAAGAATTTGTTGACGGGCTGCAGGTCGCGGACATGCTGGGGCTGCCCCATGAGAGGGTGTATAAGACACTAGTGACAGTGGGAAACAGCAAAAATTACTTTGTGTTTGTCATTCCCATTGCGGAGGAGCTGGATTTGAAGGCGGCGGCGCGCAGCGTGGGCGAGAAGAGCGTGGAGATGCTGCACGTGAAGGATATCAACGCGGTCACCGGTTATATTCGGGGCGGCTGTACCGCAATCGGCATGAAAAAACAGTATGTGACCCGCATTGACCGCTCGGCGGAGGCGCTGGATAAGATGTTTGTCAGCGGAGGCCGGATCGGCTCCCAGCTGGAGCTTGCGCCTGCAGATCTGGCAAGAGCGGCAAAGGCTGAGTTTGCAGACGTGGTCAGGCACTGATAATTTTTATTGAAAAAATTTTTATATCGCAGTATAATTTGATTGTACGATTTATACTTGAAGCAATGTTCACAGATTAACATCAATTTACCATACGGAGGATAACCATGACAGCGTCACAATATAAACGGGCACACACGACCATCTACTCGATTCTGGCAATCATACTGGCATATGAGATTCTCATTATGATCGGCCAGATTACAGCAATCTCTGCCGACTGGAAATATTTTCTTCAGATTTGTGTCAGTTCGGTCGCCCTGATCGTCACCACAATTATGTTCCTGACGAAGCGGGAGCAAAAAGTCTGCGGCATCGTTATGTTGTCATGCGCCTCTTTTGCCTATGCAGTGATTGTCCTCACCAACGACAACATTGTATGCTTTGCCTATGCCTTTCCTATCCTTTTTTCAACCATGGTGCTCTTAAACAAAAGATTTGTCATCGCCGGCGGCATTATTATCATCGGAGCCAATGTGA
>JAFLRQ010000097.1 GCA_022511395.1 Agathobacter sp.
GAGCATACGGGACTTGAACCCGTGACCTCCACACTGCCAGTGTGGCGCGCTCCCAGCTGCGCTAATGCCCCGTAAAGAGGATTATAACACAAAAAAATAAAAAATCAAGGTGGCAAATAATGAAATGTGGAAATAGAGGAAAATTTACAAGACGAAGGAACAGGGTGATTCTGTGCCTGACTTTTTTTATTCTGACCGCATGCGGCAGCAAGAACCAGACGGCCATTGACCCGAGAGAGCCGGAGTGCGGCGCCGGGACAGAAATTTTTGGGGAGGCCGGGATCGGATTTGGGAAGATGTCCGGGACTGGGGAGACGCCTCCGCAGATTACGCTGGTTATGGTTGGGGACATGCTTTTGCACACCCGGGTGATGGACGCGGCGAAACAGTCGGACGGAACCTATGACTTTGACGCGGTGTTTGCCCATGTGGCAGAGTCTGTGAAAACGGCGGATGTCGCGCTCGTGAATCAGGAGGTCATTATCGGCGGCGAGGAGCTGGGAATTACGGGTTATCCCTGTTTTAACGCGCCCTACGTGTTTGGGGATGCTTTGATGAAAATCGGGTTTGATGTGATCTGCCACGGGACAAATCATGCGCTGGATCGGCGGAAGGACGGCATTGTAAACTGCCTCAATTATTGGACCCAAAACCATCCGGAGGCGGCGGTGCTGGGAATTCACAACTCGCAGGAATCACAGAATTCCATGTATATATATGAAAAGGACGGCATTCGCGTGGCATTTTTGAACTATACCTATGGAACAAACGGAATTCCGCTTCCAAAGGACATGCCTTATGCCGTGGACCTTCTCGAGGAGGAGAAGGTGATCGCCGACATCGAGAAAGCGGAACAACTGGCGGATTTTACGGTGGTCTGTCCGCACTGGGGATCGGAGTACTGGCTGAAACCGGACGAATCGCAGAAAAAGTGGACGCAGATCTTTCTGGAGCACGGTGTGGATCTGGTGCTTGGAACGCATCCGCATGTGATCGAGCCCATCGAGTGGGTGGAAGACGAGGAGACGGGGCGGAGAATGCTTGTCTACTATTCGATAGGCAATTTTGTGAGCTGGACGAATCTGACGGGGGATGGCGTCGCCAACCGCTCGGTCGGCGGCCTGGCGGAGGTGACGCTGACAAAGGATGAGAGCGGGGCAGCAGTGGTGTCGGACTATGGCGTCCGGGCGCTCGTTACCCATGTGGAGAGCGCAACAAACGGAGTGACGGTCTATTATCTGTCCGATTACACGGAGGAACTGGCAGAGAAAAACGAAATTCGTCTTCAGGATGGAAATTTTTCGGCAGAATACTGCAAAAATCTGTGCGATAAGGTCTGGGGGGCAGATAAATATCATTAAATGGAGAAGATATAGCAATAATTGGTATCTTGACGGCAATATTTGGATAGTACAGAAACGAAAAAACTGATATATTAATAATGTAGTGTCAGATTTTCTGACAAGGCTTGTTTACGGAGGTAGATATTTATGAAAAAGAGGATTTTATCGGTAGTACTCTGTGCCGCAATGGTGTTGACGATGTTCGTCGGCTGCGGCAAAGACGGTGACTCCAATGGGGTTCAGAAGATTACGTGGATGTTCTGGGATGACCTGAATGCCACGGAGGATCTGATTTCCAAAGGGTACAAGGATGTAGTCGACAGATTTAACAAGGACTACGAGGGTAAGTATCAGGTAGAGGTGGTCACGACCAACCTGGAAGAGTATTATCCCAAGCTGAATGCACTGGTTGCGGGTAAAGAGACACCTGACTGCTTTATTGTCAGCCCGGGACCAAACCTTGATGTTTACGTTGAGCCGGGAAAGGTTGCCGACCTTACCTCATATCTGGAGAAGGATGGCTGGCTTGACTCGTTTAACGGCGGCAAGGGTGCATTCTCTCAGCAGACCTATGACGGCAAGATCTATGCGGTTCCGCTGAACATTGCGGCTGCATGCGTGTTCTACAACACAGAGATGTTTGAGGATGCGGGTATCACAACAATGCCTACAGATTACAACGGACTTCTGGATGCCTGCAAGAAGCTGAAGGACAAAGGCTATACCCCGATCACAATTTCCGCCGGTACTGCATGGTGTCTGTCCATGCTCTGCGGGTACTTATGCGACAGTGAGGGTGTAGATCTGGATAAGCTGAATTCAGGCGATGCATCATGGCTGGATTCCAATGTTGTAAATGCAGTCAACAAGATGGTTGAACTCTCTCAATATTTCCAGGATACCGCAGCAGGCGATACCAATGATGTGGCTACTGCAAACTTCTACAACGGAGAGGCTGCAATGCTGATTCAGGGTTCTTGGGCAATCGGTCAGATCAACGGAGCAAATCCTGACTTTGAGAAGAAGTGCGGCGTGTTTGCATTCCCGGGAACAAACGGAAGAGTTATTGCAAAATCTGACAGTCTTGCAATGAGTGCAACCACAAAGAATCCGGAGGCAGTTATCGCGTTCATGAAGTATTTCACAGACGACACTGCTCAGAAGTACACGGCTGAGGTGGGTGGAAAGATTCCGGTTACGACCGTTCAGTACGACGCTGACAAGGCACCGGCAGAGCTTGCATACGTTATGGATGTATTTAAGAATGCGAAGTCAACCTTCGGATTCTACAATGAGTCCATGGCGAGCACCGAGGCTGGATCCACTTTCGACGATGCAATGGTTTCCATTTACCTGAAGCAGAATTCAGTAGAGGCTGGTCTGCAGATCGTAGAGGATTTCTACAAGAACAATGTTTGGAACAAAGATTGATTTGGGTTTCGGACGCTAAATGATAAGCTTTTCACGCGGGATTGGATGATCCAATCCCGCATTTTTCTAAGAATTCGGAGGCATATATGGACAAACTGTTGAGAAATAAAATGGCGATCATTCTTTTTCTGGCACCGGCGTTATTGCTCTTTACGTTCGTTTTGTTTATTCCGATCTGCCAGTCCGTCTACTATTCATTCTGTGACTACAATGCGATGACTGCGCCGAAATTTATCGGCCTGAAGAATTACATTAACCTGTTCACCACGGACAGGACCATGAAGATCGCATTGAAAAATTCGCTGTTTTTCCTGATTTTTTCAGTAGTGTCCCAGTTCCTTTCCGGTATATTTCTGGCGGTGCTGGTCACGAATATCAAGATGGGGCGGAATTTCTTTAAGAATGTGTATTACCTTCCCTGCATTTTGTCCTCGGCGGCGCTCGGACTTTTGTGGATGTTTATTTTTACTCCTAAGATGGGAATTAATCAGATATTGGCGCAGTTTGGGATTCAAGGACCGCTGTGGCTGATGGATACTAAGGGATTTATCATTCTCCCCATGTGGGTGATTGCGTTTGTCTGCCTGTGGCAGTATGTAGGCCAGTCAATGATGCTATACATCGCCCAGATCTCAGGGATTAACGGCTCCTTGTACGAGTCGGCATATCTGGACGGCTGCTCCAAGCCGAAGGCGTGCTGGCATATCACGCTGCCGCTGATCAAACCGATGATGGCGACGGCCATATCCCTGAACGCAATTGGTTCCCTGAAGTTTTTCGACCTGATCTTCAACATGACAGAGGGCGGACCGAACAAGATGACAAATGTGCTGGCAACGCACCTTTATGAGCAGGGCTTTAAGTTCTTTAAATACGGGTACGCGAGCGCGATCGGAGTGATTCTTTTGATACTCTGCCTAATTGTCACGTTTATCGTAAATAAGTTTATCAAGATTGACAATTACGAGATGTAAGGGGGGAGAAACATGAAAAAACGAGGTAAAGTAAAGGCTAGTACCGTTCTTATCTATATCTTTTTGATCCTGCTTGCGATTTTGTTTCTGGTTCCGCTGGCATGGATTGTGTTCGTCTCCCTGAAGGATGACAAGACATTGTTTATTTCGCCCTGGGCAATGCCGGATCGGCTGAGGTTCGAGAACTATACCTTTGCATGGACGGCGGGCAAGCTGGGGATCGCCACTTTGAATTCGGCGATTGTATGTGTTTCGTCCGTGCTGTTGTGCATGCTGATCGGCTCCATGGCGGCATTCGCCATCGGCAGGATGAAATGGAAGCTTTCCGGCCTGGTGATGACTTATTTCCTGACGGGCATGATGATTCCGGTGCACTGTATCCTGATCCCGCTGTTTACCAGATTTTCCGCAATGCATCTGACCAACAATCTGTGGGGATTGATTATACCCTATGTAACGCTGTCACTTCCGATTACCATTTTTATTATGACGGGGTTCTTTAAAGGGCTCCCGAATGAGCTGTTTGAGGCGGCATGCATCGACGGCTGCTCGATCTACAAGTGCTTTACGGTTATTGCGCTCCCGCTCGCAAAGACGGGACTGATGGTGACGGGGCTTTTGACCTTCGTTGCCAATTGGAACGAGCTGCTTTTGGCCATGGTATTTATTTCGGATGACACGAAGAAGACGCTGCCGGTTGCACTGTCCAAGTTCGTGGGACCATACAACACCAACTATTCGCAGATGTTTGCGGCGATTGTAATCGCGATCATTCCGACGATCATCGCATATTGCTGTTTCAGCAACCACATTGTGGAGGGCCTGACACAGGGAGCGATCAAAGGATAACAATTGAGCCTACTTGGCAAGATATGAAAGTATAACTACCAGGAGGAAGTAACTATGATTACGATGGAAAATGTGTGCAAATCGTACAGAGTTGCAAAGAGAAACGCGGGCTTTGGCGAAGCCTGGAAATCGTTATTTCGCCGGGAGTATGAGGTCATTCATGCTCTGCAGGATGTGAGCTTTACCATTTCGGACGGAGAGATGGTGGGCTACATAGGGCCGAACGGAGCCGGCAAAAGCTCCACAATCAAAATTCTAAGCGGGATATTGACACCGGACAGCGGGACGGTGCTGGTGGATGGGCGCGTCCCATACAGGGACAGGATCGCCCATGTGAGCCGGATCGGCGTGGTTTTCGGCCAGCGCTCGCAGCTTTGGTGGGATGTCCCGGTCACAGACTCTTTTGAACTGTTAAAAGATATCTATTCGATTCCTGAGGCAACCTATCGCGAAAATGTGGAGGAGCTCACGGAGCTGTTGGATCTAAAGGAGCTGCTGCGCTCTCCGGCGAGAACACTCTCGCTGGGGCAGCGCATGCGGTGCGAGATTGCGGCGTCCCTGCTGCACAGCCCTAAGATTTTGTTTTTGGACGAGCCTACCATCGGATTGGACGCAGTGTCCAAGCTGGCTGTCCGCGATTTCATTCGAAAACAAAATGAGCTCCATGGAACTACTGTGATCCTGACAACCCATGACATGCAGGATATTGAGGCAATCTCCCGTCGTATCATTCTGATTGGGAAGGGGAGGATTCTCCTGGACGGGACGCTGGATGATATCAAAAAAGGGGATCACAATATCGACGAGACGATCGCAGAGCTCTACCGCTCCTACGAAATCTAGGAGGGCGGCCATGAAAGAATATTTGAGCTTTTTCAGGCTCCGTTTTTCGATGGGGCTTCAGTACCGTGCGGCGGCGTTGGCCGGTGTTGTCACGCAGTTTGCATGGGGATTTATGCTGATCATGGTGTTTCGCGCGTTTTACGAGGCCGACCCGGAGGCATTTCCCATGACATTCTCGGCGACAGTCTCCTATCTCTGGCTGCAGCAGGCATTTCTCGCCCTCTTCGCGACATGGATGATGGAGAGTGAGATCTTTGATACCGTGGTGAACGGCAACATTGCATACGAGCTGTGCAGACCGATCCATATCTATCACATGTGGTTTTCCAGAAGTCTGGCAAACAGGCTTTCCAGAGCGCTGCTGCGCTGCATGCCGATCTTGCTGGTAGCTTCTATTCTGCCGAAACCCTATGGGATTGAGGCGCCCGCTTCCGGGATGCATTTTGTCCTTTTTCTCATTACGCTGCTGCTGGGGCTTTTTGTCACGGTCGCATTCTGTATGCTGGTGTACGGACTCACCTTTTTTACGATATCTGCCCAAGGGGTTCGGATGGTGTTCGCCTCTATGCTGGACTTCTTCTCGGGAGGGGTGATACCGATTCCGTTTTTCCCGGAGAAACTGCGGACGGTGATCGAGTTTTCGCCATTTGCCGCCATGCAGAATGTGGCGCTGCGGGTGTACAGCGGAAGCATGACCGCGGCGCAGATGCAAAGGACGGTGGCATTGCAGGTGTTTTGGCTGATTGTGCTGGTGCTCTGCGGAAACCTGCTGTGCAGGTACGCGGAGCGAAAAGTGACGGTGCAGGGAGGGTGAGCGCATGTTTCGGAAAATAAAAGACGGTATCCGGCTTTATTGGCATTATGTCTCCATCAATGTGCGGAGTATGATGCAGTATAAGACATCCTTTTTTCTGACCGCCATGGGGCAGTTTCTGGTGTCTTTTAACGCTTTTCTGGGCGTATATTTCCTGTTTCAGAGATTCCAGAAGGTGAAGGATTTTACCTACAGTGAGGTGTTGCTGTGTTTTTCGATTATGCTGTTGGAGTTCTCGCTTGCGGAGATGTTTGCGAGGGGCTTTGACGCATTTCCCGGGATGGTTCGAACCGGAAATTTTGATCAGGTGCTGGTTCGGCCGAGAAATGAGGTTCTGCAGGTGCTGGGGAGCAAGTTTGAGTTGACAAGGATCGGCAGAATGCTCCAGGCGGTTGTATTGTTTATTTACGGGATCGGGCACTGCGGAGCACAGTGGAATGCCGCAAGGGTGCTGACAGTTGTCCTCATGCTGATCGGGGGAACCGCTGTGTTTACGGGGCTGTTTTTCATCTACGCAGCGCTGTGTTTTTTCACCCTGGAGGGGCTGGAATTTATGAATGTGCTTACGGATGGTGCGCGGGAGTTCGGTGTTTATCCCATCGGGATTTACGGGAAAAAGATGCTGTTGTTTGCAACCTTCATCGTGCCCTACGCGCTGGTGCAGTATTACCCGCTTTTGTATATTCTGGGGCGGACGGATCGTGTGGCCTACATGCTGGCACCGCTGGGCGCGCTGGTCTTTTTGGTTCCCTGTTATGGAGCGTGGAG
>JAFLRQ010000098.1 GCA_022511395.1 Agathobacter sp.
GCCGGACGGAAGCCCGCATTGAACATCTCGGTCTCCAGATAAATCTGGCCGTCCGTGATGGAAATAACATTGGTCGGAATATAGGCAGACACATCGCCCGCCTGCGTCTCGATGATTGGGAGCGCGGTCAGTGAACCGCCGCCCAGCTTGTCGGAGAGGCGCGCCGCGCGCTCCAGCAGTCTGGAGTGCAGGTAGAACACGTCGCCCGGATATGCCTCACGTCCTGGCGGACGCTTGAGCAGCAGAGAGAGGGTACGATAGGCCGCCGCGTGCTTACTCAGGTCATCGTAGATCACCAGCACGTCCTGCCCGTTCTCCATCCACTCCTCGCCGATTGCACAGCCGGCATAAGGCGCAATATACTGTAACGGAGCAAGCTCGCTGGCAGTCGCCGCCATAACCGTGGTGTATGCCATCGCGCCGTACTCCTCCAGAGTCTTTACGATTGTCGCCACGGTGGATGCCTTCTGGCCGATCGCCACATAGATGCACTTCACACCCTGGCCCTTCTGATTGATAATGGTATCCACCGCGATCGCCGTCTTTCCGGTCTGGCGGTCGCCGATAATCAGCTCACGCTGACCCCGTCCAATCGGCACCATGGAGTCGATTGCCTTGATACCTGTCTGTAACGGCGTGTCTACGCCTTTTCGGGAAATGACACCGGACGCCACGCGCTCAACCGGACGATATTTGCCGGTCTCAATCGGGCCCTTGCCGTCAATCGGCTGTCCCAGCGCATTCACCACACGCCCGAGCAAAGCATCGCCTACCGGCACCTCCACTACGCGGCCCGTGGTTTTTACGGTATCGCCCTCGTTGATATTCTTCTGGGATCCGAGCAGAACGGCACCGACGTTGTCCTCCTCGAGGTTCATCACCATGCCGTACACTTCTCCCGGGAACTCTAAGAGCTCGCCCTGCATCGCATTCTCCAGACCGTGGATACGCGCGATGCCGTCCGCCACCTGGATGACGGTTCCGACGTCTGCAACCTCAAGCTGGGCGGCATATCTCTTGATCTGCTCCTTGATCACAGAGCTGATTTCTTCTGGTTTCAAATTCATGGAGCGCACTCACCTACTTTCAACTGTATTTTCGATAACTCACGGGTCAGGTGCTGCAGTTTGGACTGAATGCTGCTGTCCACCACGCGGTCCCCGATCCGGATCACCATTCCGCCGATCAGTCCGGCATCGACACTGTAATGCATCTCGAACTGCACATACTTCGTAGTTTCCAAAAGGCGTTTCTCAACTGCTGCCTTCTGCGCGTCGGAAAGCTCCCGCGCGGAGGTCACGTATGCCGTCCCGATGTTGCGGTATTCCTTCACCCGGTCAATGAAGTACTCAAAAACATCCTCCATCTCATTGTAGTGGTCCTTCTCTACGATCATGCGCATCAGGCCCACCAGCGCCTTGGAAACCCGCCCCGCAAATATGTCTTCAATTAATTTAATTTTCTCTTCCTTGACAATTTTGGGATGATTCATGAGTCTGGTCAGATCCGCGTTTTCGCGCATGGCCGCCTGAACGGTGCGCACCTCCTCCGCCGTCTGATCCAGCGTCCGCTCCTCCACGGCAAGCTCAAACAATGCATCCCCGTATGTCTTGGATACTAGCTTAGCCATGTCGATTCACCCATCTCTCTCAATGTCTCATCCACAAGCGTGCTCTGGATCTGCGGATCGATGGAGGCCGTGACCACCTTCTTCGCCATCATAGACGCAATTGTGATCATCTCCTGCTTCATCTCATCCATTGCATGCTTTTTCTCCAGCTCCGCCTCGTCCTGCGCTCTCTTAATGATGCGGGACGCTTCCTCCTTTGCCTCCGCGATGATCTTCGCCTCATTCTTTATCGCTTTTTGGCGCGCATCGGCAAGAATGGCCTCCGCCTCCTTGTCCACATCCTTGAGCTTTGCCTCATATTCGGCTTTCAGCGCAGCAGCGCTCTCCTTATCCGCCTTTGCGTCGTTGATCTCGCCCGCGATCCGGTCCTGCCGCTCCTTTAAGAGCTTCCGTGCCGGATTGAACAGCAGATACGACATCAGCAAAAAGAGGAAGAACACCGCAACTGCAAGCAGAATGACATCAAAGAGCAGCTGGGGATCAAGATTAAATAAAAAGGTCTGTTCTGCTAATAACAATCTCCCACTCTCCTTTCAGACGCTTTTCGCGTTATCCCAGCGGGTGAACGAAAAGTAAGAGCAATGCGACAACCAGACCGTAAAGACCCGTGGTCTCGGCAACTGCCTGTCCTAAAAGCATGGTTGACATGATCTGTCCTCTTGCGCCCGGGTTGCGTCCCACTGCTGACGCGCCGTGTCCTGCGGCGATACCCTGTCCGATACCAGGTCCGATACCGGCGATAACTGCCAGACCCGCACCGATTGCGGAGCATGCCCTGATTAAATCCTGTCCACTGATTTCCATAGTATAAATCCTCCTTAAAAATAAAAATTGTTTGTTAGTCCTCGTCTGTACTGCACGCCTGCGTCACGTAGGTCATGGTCAGCATACAGAATACATAGGTCTGAATTGCGCCTGAGAACAAGTCAAAGTACACATGCAGCACAGATGGCCACGCCAGCGCGATCACCCGCAGCAGGCCGTACACCAGCGCCATGATTACCGTCCCGGACAGCACGTTCGCAAACAGACGCAGCGACAATGAGATCGGGATCGCCAGCTCGCTGACCAGGTTGATCGGCAGCCAGATCGGCAGCCACGGCGGCAGCGGTGAACACATATCCGTCCAGAGCTGCTTTAATGATTGATGCTTAAATTTGTTGAACCATATCATACAGAATGTAATGAGCGCAAGCGCGAGCGTCGTTCCGTAGTCCGCCGTGGGCGGTCTGAGGCCGAACAGGCCGGAAATATTGCTCATCAGGATGAACACAAAAATCGTGCTGATGTAGTTCACAAATCTCGGCGCCCATTTTCCCATCGTGCTCTCGACCATTCCGTCCAGCATCTCGATGATCAGCTCGATTACATTCTGGAATCCCCGCGGAACCTCCTGCGCCTTTTTCAGCTTTCGGTTTGCCGCGACCGCGAACGCAATCATAAGCAGCATCACGATCAAAATGCAGGCATGGCTCGTGGTGATCCAGACCTTATGCCCGAAAAAGTCAACGCTGAAAATGCCGTGTATCATAAAATCGATACTGTCCGCACTGCTTGCCAATAATATTGATGAATTCACGCTATCACCTCCTTTTCTGTTTTGTTATATCTTATCGCCGGAAGCCGCATCACCTCTCCCGGACAAATTGTTACCTGAGTTTTCCGTTTCTTCACAGCCCAATGCGCCCGGGCAATTCCTCCCGGACTCATCCTGCGCCTTTGCCCTTTTGCCAAGCTTCTCAAGCAAGGGCTGCATATAGGCCGAAATTTTCAGTCCCAGCACGCCAATAAACGCCGTGAACAGATTCCCCAGCTTCAGGTAGCCGAACAGCAGAAACAGCGCGGCAACCACCAGATAGCGGAGCACGGACTTCACAATGATCCGCATTTCGGCGCGCCTGCCGCCGTCCAGTGTCACCGAGTCGAGAATTACCGTGGCGATATTGATTGCAAGTCCCACCGCAACGAAAGCTCCGAACCACAGCCCCACCGAGTATCCCAGCTTGTCGCGGACAAACCACACGCCCGCGAGCTGAACCACCACGGCATACAGAATGATACCTGCCACAAGACCCGGCAGCGCATCATTTATCCTTCTTAGCCTGTTTGGCATCTCTGTCTGACTCCTTAAACAGTTTCTTCGCCATCCTGTACACGTTCGTCCCGCCGGCGAGCGCGCCGACGAAAAAGAAGGGAACCATCATCCAGGAAATTCCCGTCCGGTTTCCGATCCAGATGCCCAGCATCGAGCACATGAAAATCGGCACCAGCATGTTGATTCCGAACTGAAGCACAAGGATCAGCGCCTGCACAACCTCTCGATTTTCGTTTTTCATGATCTATTATATCACAATTTTCCAAAATTTAACTGTTTTTTTCTAAACTACAAGATTTATTTCCCGACCGCTTCCCTCATACCTGCGCAGAACCACTCCGGCAGCTTTCAGCATCCGCTTGGATGCGTGTACCATGGCGGTGTCCGCGTACTTGTCGTCCGCGTAGACCACCTCGCGGATTCCCGACTGGATGATCGCTTTCGCGCACTCATTGCAGGGGAAAAGCGTCACATAGATGGACGAACCCTCAAGGCTCCCGCCCCGGTAGTTCAAAATTGCGTTCAGCTCGCTGTGCGTTGTATAGAAATATTTGTTGTCCTCCCCCTCGCGCGTCCACGGAAATTCGTCGTCCGAACAGCCGAGCGGAAACCCGTTGTAGCCCATCGAGAGAATCTTGTGCGCGCTGCTGACAATGCAGGCGCCCACCTGCGTGTTCGGATCCTTCGACCGCATGGCGGAGAGCATTGCCACCCCCATAAAGTATTCATCCCAGCCAATATAATCCTGCCTCTTTGTGCTCATGATGTCCAAATTCCCCCTATCTTGTCCCGAAAATACGGTCTCCGGCGTCCCCGAGGCCCGGGACAATGTACTTGTGTTCATTCAGCCTCTCGTCCAGCGCCCCGATGTAAAGATCCACATCCGGGTGCGCATCCGTAAGGCGCTTTACGCCCTCCGGCGCCGCAATAATGCACACGAAGCGGATGGTTTTCACACCCTCCTTCTTGAGCAGATCCAGCGCCGCCACCGCAGAACCTCCGGTCGCCAGCATCGGGTCCACAACATAGACCTCGCGGTTTGCGCAGTCCGCCGGCAGCTTGCAGTAATATTCCACAGGGTTCGCCGTCTCCGGGTCGCGGTACAGTCCGATGTGTCCGACCTTGGCAGCGGGAATCATTTCGAGCATTCCGTCTACCATGCCGAGCCCCGCCCGAAGAATTGGAACAATCGCCAGCTTTTTACCCTTCAGCTCGCGCGCTGTGGTTTTGCAGATTGGCGTCTCAATCTCCACCTCCGAGAGCTCCAGATCGCGGGTCGCCTCGTAGCACTCAAGCATGGCCACCTCGCTGACCAGCGTGCGGAATTCCTTGGCCCCCGTCTCCATTCTTCGCAAAAACCCAATCTTGTGCTGGATCAACGGGTGATCCATCACCACAACCTTCCCCATACTTATTCTCCCTCATTCAGCAGATTGACAAGCTTCTTAATGGATTTGCGCAGCGTCTCATAGCACAGCCCATATGCGGGCAGCGCGCCCCCGTAAGGGTCGAGAATCTCCAGCTCATCGCCCACATACTTCGTCAGCACGGAGACATCCGCCAGCTTGGCATTCTCATACTGCCCGATCACCTTTTCGCACTCGCCGGCCTCCATTGTCAGCACCAGTGTGCCCTCCGTAAGGTCGGACTCCGCCAGCGGCACGGAGGTAAAGTCGGGCATCTCAATCCCGTTGCTGATCAGGACAGCCTCCGCCTTCCGGTTCATCGGCTCCGGGAACTGCACCACAAGCCCCCTGCAGAGTATCTCGACGGGATGCTTCAGCGTAAAATCGCCCAAAATTCCCGCCGCCATGGCCTCCCTGCAGTTGCCGCTCTGCGAAACAAATATAATTTTGTTATATTCCATCATTCCTCTGCCTCACACACGCGGATTACCGTATGGCCCGCCGCCTTTAACAGCCGGTTCATGATCGCAGTTCCAAGATTCGGCGTCTGAAAGCTCTCCGAATAGATTTCACTCACCTGCAGCTCGTCGCACTCCCGGAGAATCCGGTACAGCCGCCGGGCAATTGTGGCATCGTCCAATCTGCTTCCGATACTCAAAACCGCGTCTGCCTCATAAGCGTCTGCCGTCTCGTCCGTGGCGATCACAGCCGCCTTTTTGCCCTCGCGCCGCGCATTTTCCGCCAGCCCGTTGATCTTTGCAATCACTGCCCCTTCGGGGCCCTCCACAATCGAAAGCCGCGCCTTCGGCGCGTAATGCCGGTATTTCATCCCCGGCGCTTTCGGCCTTTTCGCATCATCATCCGCAAGAATCCCCGGATCCGTCACAACCTCTCTGCCAAGCGCATCTGCAAGCAGCTCCCGCGTAATATAACCGGGGCGCAGGATCATCGGAACCTCCTCGGTCAGATCGACAATCGTGGATTCTATCCCAATCCCGACCGCTCCCCCGTCCAAAATCATCGCAATCCTGCCGTAGAGATCCTGCCGGACATGCGCTGCCTCGGTAGGACTTGGCCGTCCGGAAGCGTTCGCACTGGGCGCGGCGATCAGGCAGCCGCTCTTTCTTATCAGCTCCAGCGCAACCGGATGGTTCGGCATCCGCACCGCAACCGTATCCAGACCGCCGGTCGTGGCATCCGGCACTTCGCGCTTCTTATTTAAAATCATCGTCAGAGGCCCCGGCCAGAACGCGTCCGCAAGTATCTTTGCCTGCGGCGGCACATCATTTGCCACCCGCGCCAGATCATCAAACTCTGCAATGTGAACAATCAGCGGGTTGTCCGATGGGCGTCCCTTTGCCGCGTAAATCTTCGCCGCAGCCTCCGCCCTCAGCGCGTCCGCGCCCAGCCCGTACACGGTCTCCGTGGGAAAAGCCACCAGCTCCCCGGCACCAATCAGCCGGGCCGCCTCGCCTATGACATTGTCATCGATCCGCAGCGGATCGACCCTCATGATTCTTGTTTCCATATTCTGTCACCAAAGCCTGCTTCACACTTTCTCTATTATATAATAGATGAAATAACAAGTCAATTGCGGTATTTCAGAGACAATATTTCCATTTAAACTATCAGAGTAGTGTTGACAAAGTCACACTATTGTGATAGTATAACCATTGTAAACTATTGCAATAGTGTAACGAAAGGATTTGATTTTATGGCAATTAAGCTCTTTGATTCGGAACTGAAGGTCATGAGCATCTTGTGGAAAGAGGGTGATATGACCGCAAAACAGATTTCCGA
>JAFLRQ010000099.1:0-3911 GCA_022511395.1 Agathobacter sp.
TTTTCTCTTATTCAGAGTGGTGGAGATACATAGGATCTGTGAAGCCACGGCAACCTCCGTACAGAAAGGTGCCAACCTGAGCGAAAAATGCCGGCTGTCAGCAATTTTTTGGTGACAATTGGCATAGGTTCATGAAATGACATGGACATCTCGAACAATAAGGGGATTTAACGAATATGATCCGTTTATCCGCTTATTTTATAAGCGGTTTTTTGTTTTCACATGAAGGAGGAAAAATATTATGGAAAAAAGACTGTTTACCTCAGAGTCCGTGACAGAGGGGCATCCGGACAAGGTGTGTGATGCGGTTTCGGACGCGATTCTGGACGCCTGCATGGCGCAGGACCCAATGAGCCGTGTCGCATGCGAAACAGCGAGCTGCACGGGCTTTGTGCTGGTGACCGGCGAGATTACCACCAAGGCACAGCTCGACATTCCCGCCATCGTTCGCCAGACGGTCAACGAGATCGGTTACGACGATGCGAAGACTGGTTTTGACGGACATACCTGTGCGGTTATGGTCGCGCTGGATCAGCAGTCCGCGGATATCGCCATGGGAGTGGACAAGGCTCTCGAGGCAAGGGATGGATCCATGACGGACAATCTGGACACGGGCGCGGGCGATCAGGGAATGATGTTTGGCTACGCGACGGACGAGACCCCCGAGCTCATGCCGTACCCGATTGCGTTGGCGCACAAGCTGGCGCTGCAGCTCACCAAGGTCCGCAAGGACGGCACGCTCACCTATCTGCGCCCGGACGGAAAGACGCAGGTGTCCGTCGAGTACGACGAGAGCGGAAAGCCCAAGCGTCTGGAGGCGGTGGTGTTGTCCACCCAGCATGACGAGGAAGTGACGCAGGAGCAGATTCATGCCGACATCAAAAAATATGTGTTTGATCCGGTTCTGCCGAAAGAGCTGGTGGATGCCGATACAAAGTATTTCATCAACCCGACCGGCCGCTTTGTGATCGGCGGGCCGCACGGGGATGCGGGCTTGACCGGCCGCAAGATTATTGTGGATACATACGGCGGATACGCGCGCCACGGCGGCGGTGCATTTTCCGGAAAGGACTGCACCAAGGTGGATCGATCCGCGGCATACGCAGCGCGTTACGTTGCAAAAAATATTGTGGCGGCAGGACTTGCCAAAAAGTGCGAGATCCAGATCTCTTACGCGATCGGCGTGGCCCAGCCGACTTCAGTGATGGTGGATACCTTTGGAACCGGTGTACTCACGGACGAGAAGCTGGTGGAGATCATCCGCGAGAATTTTGACCTTCGTCCGGCAGGCATTATCAAGATGCTGGATCTTCGGAGACCGATTTACCGTCAGACTGCGGCCTACGGCCATTTTGGACGGACGGATCTGGATCTTCCATGGGAGAAGACGGACAAGGCTCAGACACTTAAAAAATATTTGTAATTTTAAATAGGATCGGAGGGCGGCATGAAGATTAAGACAAAATTGATTATTTCTTTTTGTATCATTATCTTTGTGCCGCTTTTGCTTGCGGCCATGGTGATTGCCCTCTTTTACAATTTTCAGATTCAGGCCGTGGAGCACGCATATGGAATCCGCAATGTGGATGCTTACGGCATTGTGAATTCTGTCCAGATTTTAAACCGTTACACGGTGATGGATTTTGAGAGCCTGAAGAGGGCTGTGGAAAAGACCCCGGAAAAGCTGATCGATCAGTACTATCTGGAAAGTCAGAATGAGGGTCTGAAAGAGAAATATTCTTATCTGCTCGTCCGGGAGGGCGAGCGGATTATTTATAATGGTTCGGAGAATAATAGTAACGTGATAAATTCTTTGCCGGAGTACGGAACCACCGACCCGGAGTCGGGAACCGGCATTTATATCGACAGCAATGCGGGGATTCTGGTCAAGCAGATTGATTTTTGCATGGAGGGTGACACGACGGCAAGTGCCTTCATTATCACCGAGATCGGCGACGCCGGACCCCAGATGCGGACATTGTTGATGCAGGTGGTGCTGGCTGTCGTTCTGATTTTGATTCTGACAGCGGTTCTGATGATTTTGTGGATTCACGGCAGTATGATCACGCCCATCAAGAAGCTGCGGACCGCGGCGGAAAACATCAAGGAAGGCAATCTGGATTTTAAGATCGAGGCGAGCGGCGGGGACGAGATTGGGGAGCTCTGCGTCACCTTTGAGGAGATGCGGCAGCGCCTGAAGGACAACGCGGAGGAAAAACTGAACACCGAGCGCGAGAACAAGGCATTAATCAGCAATATTGCGCACGATCTCAAGACCCCGATTACTGCCGTAAAGGGCTATTCCGAGGGCATTATTGACGGTGTGGCAAATACTCCGGAGAAGCTGGACAAATACATCCGGACGATATACAATAAGGCGAATGAAATGGATGTGCTGCTCAACGAGTTGACGCTGTACTCCAATATTGATACGAACCGAATCCCCTTCAACTTTGCAAAACTGAATGTGGCCGAGTACTTCAAGGACTGTGTGGATGAGATTGGGTTGGAGCTCGAGGCAAAAGGAATCAATCTGTCCTACACGAATGAGGTTGAAGAATCTGTGATGATTATCGGGGATCCGGAGCAGCTTCGCCGGGTGGTGAACAATATCATCGGCAATTCCGTGAAGTACAGAAACAAAACCCAGACCCTGATTCAGGTGCGCATCAAGGATGTCGGGGACTTTATACAGGTAGAGCTGGAGGACAATGGACGCGGGATTGAGCAGAAGGATCTCGCCTACATTTTTGACCGTTTTTACCGGGCGGACTCCTCGCGCAATTCCGCGACCGGCGGCAGCGGAATCGGCCTCTCCATCGTCAAGAAAATTGTGGAGGATCACGGGGGAAACATCTGGGCGACAAGCAAAGTGGGAGAGGGTACCGTCATGTACTTTGTGATACGCAAATACGAGGAGGTTGTCAATGAGTAGGATTTTGATAGTTGAGGATGAGGTGGCGATTGCGGATCTGGAGAAGGATTATCTGGAGCTTTCCGGATTTGAGGTAGAGATTGCAAACGATGGCGCAACCGGATTGGAGCGTGCCTTAAGCGAGGATTACGACCTCTTTATTCTGGACCTGATGCTGCCGGAGGTGGATGGGTTTGAACTGTGTAAACGCATTCGGGAAAATAAGAATACGCCGATCCTTTTGGTGTCCGCAAAAAAGGATGACATTGACAAGATCCGAGGACTCGGCCTTGGCGCGGACGACTATGTGACGAAGCCCTTTTCGCCCAGCGAACTGGTGGCGCGTGTCAAAGCGCATCTGGCGCGCTATGAGCGCCTGATCAGCAGCAATATCGTCGAAAATGACATTGTGGAGATTCGCGGCATCAAGATTGACAAGACCGCCCGCCGCGTGTGGGTGAACGGGGAAGAAAAGCAGCTCACGACGAAGGAATTTGACTTGCTCACCTTTCTCGCCGAGAACTCCAACCGGGTATTCTCGAAGGAAGAACTCTTCCGCGAAATCTGGGATATGGAGTCCATCGGGGATATTGCGACAGTCACTGTCCATATCAAGAAAATTCGTGAAAAGATCGAGATGAACACAAACAAGCCTCAGTATATTGAGACCATCTGGGGCGTGGGCTATCGGTTTAAGGTGTGACGGAGGATATAATTATGAGACATTGCGGAACGCAACGGTTAGAAACGGACAGATTGATTTTAAGAAGATTTGTGCATGAAGATGCTGCGGCAATGTACAAAAATTGGGCTTCCGATGAGGAGGTCACCAAATTCCTGGTGTGGCCAACCCACTCAAGCCAAGAGGTAAGCCAGAGCGTAACCGACGACTGGGTAAAGTCATATTCCGACGAGAGTTATTATCAGTGGGCCATTGTGTTGAAGGACAATGGGGACGAGCCAATTGGCAGCATGGCGGTGGTAAATATGAAGGAAA
>JAFLRQ010000099.1:4011-5433 GCA_022511395.1 Agathobacter sp.
TGAAAGTTGCGGGAAATAGGCAATTGCAACCGGAAAGTTGCGGGAAATTGGTGGCGCGCAACCGCAGTTGCTGCCTATAATCAGACTGTGCCCGGCGATAAAAAGACGGTCGCCGATGGCTTAGCGCGCTACAGTTTAAATTATGCACAGGAAAGGAGGATAGGGTATGACACTTGGTGAACAGTTAAAGCAGGCGAGGGAGAAGAAGAATTTTTCTCAAGAGGAACTTGCCGACTATTTGGGAGTCAGCCGTCAGGCAGTGTCCAAATGGGAAAACAATCTGGCAGTGCCGCAGGGACATAATATGGATGTACTGCAGAAGGTGTTGGAGCTTGAACTTTCACCGAAACAGGAGCTTATATCTGAGAAGGGTGAACAGAAGAAATGGCGCGGCCTTGCGGTCGCAGGCGGCTGGGTTGTCTCAATTCTTGCGGCGGCATTGCTGGGACGGGGGCTCTCGGATCAGCTTCGCGCACAGGATGTGTATGACTCGGAGGGAGCACAGAAGTACCAGGTCGACACATCGGCCGCAGAGGGGGATGCCTTGCTGGAATTGTGCAGTGTCCGTTTCTACGATGAAGAACAGAACGAGGTCCTTGCGGAGGAGGACGGTTACAACACTGCCGTTATTGACAGTGTCCTCCTCCAGTGGACGGGGACGGCGGAGAGCATACAGATCTATTACCTTCCATCTCCCGAGGACAGCGGAGATTCCGGGGAAGAACTGTTTCTGACGAAGAAACCGGCAGAGGGGGATCGGGCAGCGCTGCTCAATGCGTCCGTGCTGGGCAGCCGGCAGAGGGGACAAATCTATTTCGAGCTGACCTGCGGCGAGGAGCGTGTCACATCGGAACACTACACGATCTGTTTTCAGCCGACCACGGTGCTTGCCTATATTCATGGCTGTGACAGGGAGACGCTCTCCTTTGACGAGGTGGAGTGGGTGGAAACGCCGAGCGCCCGCGCGACGGAGCTTGGAGTAGTCGCGGACGGAGGCTTTTACATTCATAATGAAGAAGAGCTTGTCGAGGAGCTTCCGCTGGCGGGGAACTGCGTGTTTATAGTGTGTGACTGGGAAGACAGCTATGAGCAAAAGCAGGTAAGCCTCAGCAGGTTTCTCCGGATCCTGGAGGAGCGGAAGGATGCTCCTGCCCCTTATCATCTGGAGCTCTCAGATGGAAAAATTATTACCGTTACGGAGCAGTATGTTCCGTAGGTAAGCGATTCAGAACCCTATAAATTTTAGATTGTGTTAGGAGAAAATATTATGAAAAAAATTGCGTATGTATGTTGTATCATCGGAACTGTTTTGTTTGTCAATGGCTGTGCCAATCAAAATGCGGCAAATAAGACGGAAATAAAGCCTCCGGTTTATATGGATGCGAATGTCTCTCCGAATCAGACGAAGCCGCAGCCGGAGAC
>JAFLRQ010000099.1:5533-6699 GCA_022511395.1 Agathobacter sp.
CGGTTTATATGGATGCGAATGTCTCTCCGAATCAGACGAAGCCGCAGCCGGAGACAAATCAGCCGGAGCCACAGACAGAGACGAATCAGCCGGAGAATGTTGAGTTTATGGCTTATATCCGAGCATGTGGGGACGGGCAGATCGGCGTGGATGAGGTCGAGTGGGTTGAGATTCCGAGCAGCCGGGCGGACGAGTTGAATATTACTTTGGATGACGCGCCGAGCGGCTTTAGCGTCTACAATCCGGAGGTCTTCGTGAAGAACTATCCGCTTGCCGCCGCCTGCAAAATTCAGGTGCTGGACTGGCATGATTCTTATGTGCCTATAGAGATTTCCGCAGAACAGCTCGCAGCGGTGCTGACGGAGCGCGGAGAAATGAACGATGTCATTCCCTATGAATTTGTGATGAAAAACGGGGAAGTGACTGAAATCACGGAGCATTACGTGCCATAGTGAATAATTTTGGCGGGAGCTATGAGAACTATACGACTCATAGCTCCCGCGGTTGCTTCATTGACATGCCTATGATTTGATGATATAAAAAAGAGAGGAAAGGGACGAAAAACACTTGTTGTGGACATTGGTGCTTAGGTGTATTGGCCACTGTAGGGGGAATAGAATATGGTGCGGGAAGCAAAGCAGGAAGATTTACAAGAAGTTTTAGAATTATATCTATGTCTCCATGAAAAGTCGGTGCCGGAGCTGTCAGAGCATTTGCTGTCAACATGGGATCAGATTATACAAGATAAAAATCATCATCTGATTGTCAATGAAGTAAATGAAAAAATCATTTCTTCGTGTGTTTGTGTGATTATTCCTAACTTAACCAGAAATGTACGTCCATACGCATTTATTGAAAATGTGGTTACGCACTCACAGTATAGAGGAAAGGGATATGCTACTGAGTGCTTGAGTTTTGCAAAGGCTGTAGCCGAAAATAACAACTGCTATAAAATGATGCTGCTGACTGGTTCAAAAGAGCAAGAAACTTTAAGTTTTTATAAGAATGCAGGATATAATTGCACGGATAAAACAGCATTTATACAGTGGATTGATATGGAGGAGTGAGATTTTCCACCCACTGAGCGATTTGGATTTTTTATTAAATAAGAGAGGCTCTGCAAATGATTGATACAGTAAAACGAAAAACCATCATCATGGTCCAGC